>NZ_JARAVK010000070.1:0-39903 GCF_033792765.1 Streptomyces sp. PA03-6a
GGCGACTCCTCGTAGGCGGGCTGCCGCAGGCCCCTCCGGCCCAGCGGCAGCCCGCCTACGAGGAGTCGCCGGCCCGGCCCGCCGCCGGCCGCTCCGCCGGGGCCGAAGCCGACTACCACACCGGCCAGTTCTCCTTCGTCGACGAGGAGACCGAGGAGTCGGAAGAGGTCATCGACTGGCTGAAGTTCACCGAGTCCCGCACCGAACGGCGCGAGGAGGCCAGGCGCCGCGGCCGCAACCGCGTGGTCGCCGCGGTCGTCGTCCTGGTGCTGGCCGCCGTCGGCGGCGTCGGCTACCTGTGGAAGGCCGGCAAGATCCCCGGCCTCGGCAGGGACTCCGGGACCGCCCAGCAGGCCGCGGGCGGCCAGAAGCGCGACGTCATCGTGCTGCACCTGCGCCCGGTCGGCAGCGAGGCGACCTCGACCGCGCTGCTGGTCAGCAACTCGACCACCAAGAAGGGCACCACCGTCCTGCTGCCGAACTCGCTCGCCGTGAGCAGCGACGACGGCGGCAGCACCACGCTCGGCAAGTCCGTCGTGGAGAACGGTTCCGCCCCCACCCGCGAGGCGCTGGAAGGCCTGCTCGGCACCAAGATCAGCGGCACCTGGCGGCTGGACACCCCGTACCTGGACAACCTCGTCGAGTCCCTCGGCGGAGTCCTCGTCGACACCGACGCCACGGTGAAGGCAGGCAAGAAGCAGGACGGCAAGACCCTCGTCAAGCCCGGAAAGCAGCAGGAGCTGGGCGGCCAGGCCGCCGTCGCGTACGCCGTCTACCGGGGACCGGGCGAGGGGGCCGACAAGCAGCTGGCCCGCTTCGGGCAGGTCGTCCAGGCCGTGCTGAAGAAGATGTACAGCGACCCGGACCTGGCGACCAAGACCGTCGAGGGGCTCAACCAGGTCATCGAGCCCCCGCTGACCGAGAAGGACCTCGGCAGCAGCCTCGCGGCCCTGTCGGAGGAGGCCAAGGGCGGCGACTACACCACCGAGACGCTGCCGGTGGAGCCCGACGGCACGCTGAGCGAGAAGGCCACCGAGGACGTGGTCAAGAAGGTGCTCGGCGGCACCGTCACCAACACCGACTCCGACGGCATCCCCCGGGTCACCCTGCGCAACGCCACCGGCGTGGCCGCCAACACCGGCGAGGCCCAGGTGCAGATCGTCGGCGGCGGCTACACCTTCGTCTCCGGCGCCACCGCGGACACCCGGGCCACCTCGCAGGTCCTGTACGCCGACGCCGACCAGAAGACGAACGCGGAGGAGCTGGCCAAGACGCTGGGCCTGTCCGCCAAGGCCGCCAAGAAGGGCGGCGTGGCCTCCAACGCCGACATCACGGTCGTCCTGGGCCAGGACTACAGCCCGCCGGAGAAGAGCTGACCGGGGGCGGTCCATAACCGGTCGGGGACCGAGCGCGGTCCGTGAGACCCTGGACGTACGACGTCCCCGACCGGAAAGCCTTACCTGTGACCGCCACGGACCGCTCCATCGAGCTCATTCAGACCGCCGCCCAGGCGGCCGCCGACAAGCTCGCGCACGACATCATCGCCTACGACGTCAGCGACGTCCTCTCCATCACCGACGCGTTCCTGCTGGCCTCCGCGCCCAACGACCGCCAGGTGAAGGCCATCGTCGACGAGGTCGAGGAGCGGCTGCAGGAGGAGCTCGGCGTCAAGCCGGTGCGCCGTGAGGGCGAGCGCGAGGGCCGCTGGGTCCTGCTCGACTACGTCGACATCGTGGTGCACGTCCAGCACTCGGAGGAGCGGGTCTTCTACGCGCTGGAGCGGCTCTGGAAGGACTGCCCCGAGCTCGAGCTCCCCAAGGACGCCGTCGCCACCCGTGGCAAGGCCGAGGAGCACGCCCGCGCCACCGCGGCCGCCGACGAGGACGGAGAGCTGATCTGAACGGCCACACGCGGGGTCGCGGCCGCCGCGTCGTCTTCTGGCGGCACGGACAGACCTCCTGGAACGTGGAGGGCCGCTTCCAGGGCTCCACGGACATCCCGCTGACCTCGACCGGTGTCGCGCAGGCCAAGCGCGCCGCCCGGTTGCTGGCCGCTCTGCAGCCGGACGCGATCGTCTCCTCCGACCTGCAGCGCGCCGCCGACACCGCCGCCGAGCTGGCCGCGGTCACGGAGCTGGACATCTCGTACGACGAGGGCCTGCGGGAGACCTACGCCGGCGTGTGGCAGGGCCTGACCCACGAGGAGATCACCGAGCGGTACGGCGAGGAGTACGCGGCCTGGAAGCGCGGCGAGCCCGTGCGGCGCGGCGGCGGCGAGCTGGAGACCGAGGTCGCCGACCGGGCCGCCCCGGTGGTGCTCGCGGCGGCCGACAAGCTGCCCGACGGCGGTGTCCTGGTCGTCGTCAGCCACGGCGGCGCCATCCGCACCACCATCGGCCGGCTCCTCGGGCTTGACCCGCGCAGCTGGGAGGCGCTCGGCGGGCTGTCCAACACCTGCTGGTCGGTCCTCGGCGAGGGCGCCCGCGGCTGGCGGCTGCTGGAGCACAACGCCGGGACCCTGCCCGAGCCGGTGCTCGGCGACGACGACTGACGGGGCCGGGAGCCGGGGCGGGGCCGGGCCGCAGCCGATTTCAGGAATCCGGCCCTGACCGGCTAAGCTTCTTCTCGTTCGCAGGGCGGAAAGCCCGAGGACAGCGGGGCTATAGCTCAGTTGGTAGAGCGCTTGCATGGCATGCAAGAGGTCCGGGGTTCGAATCCCCGTAGCTCCACAGCGGTATCGGATCCCGTCTCCCCCCAGGGGAGGTGGGATCTTCGCGTTTCACCCGGTCCGTTCCGCGGCCGGCCCCTGTTCCGCGGCGAGCGCCGAGAGCGGGCGCGCGTGCCGGGGGCAGCCCACCAGCGGGTCGTCCAGTTCCCGCAGCCGCGCCGTCAGCTCCCGGCTCTCCGCGTCGGCCGGCGTGTAGACCACGATCCGGTGCTCCGGCATCGCCTGGACCGCCAGCGAGGTCGAGGTCAGCCGGATCCTGCCGACCGAGGCGTGCTGGATCACCTTGATCCGCTGTCCTGGAGCCGCCACGTCGCCGCTCGCCCACATCTGCGCGAACTCCGCGCTCTCCCGGACCAGCCGCTCGACGAAGGACTCCCAGGCCGGTTCGCCCACGTGCCGGCCGTACGAGGCGCGCAGCTGCGCGACCATCCGGGGCAGCTCGGCCTCCCGGTTGACGTACGCCGAGCAGCACGGCGGGCCGGTGAACAGGCGCAGCAGCACGTTGCGGTCGGCGCGGGAGGCGATCCGCACCTGGGGGAAGAGCCGCCGGTAACCGGAGTTGCAGGCCAGCACGTCGTAACGGGCGTTGTAGACCACCGCCGGGAGCGGGTCGAGGGCGTCGACGATGCCCTCCACCTCCTCGCCCACCGCCTCGGCGTCGGAGACCGGCTCGCGGACGAAGGGCACGCCCGCCAGCCGGTACAGGTGCTTGCGCTCGGCCACGTCCAGCCGCAGGATGCGCGCCACCGCGTCCAGCACCTGCACGCTGGCGTTGATCGGCCGGCCCTGCTCCAGCCACGTGTACCAGGTCACCCCCACTCCGGCGAGCTGCGCGACCTCCTCCCGCCGCAGCCCGGGCGTACGGCGGCGCAGGCCGGGCGGCATGCCGACGTCCTCCGGCCGGATGCGCGCGCGGCGGCTGCGCAGGAAGGCGGCGAGCTCGGTGCGGCGCGGGGACGGTACGGCCATGCGCCCATCGTCCGCCCGTCCGCGCGGGGCTGCCAGGTGCTGTCGGTACCAGGATCCGAGGGCTCTCGTTACCGGTACGGGCCCGCCCGCAGCCTCGGACCATGGCGAATCCCACCGTTACCGCACGCCGTGCCCCGGCCGGCCCTCCGGGCCGCCGCGGACCGCGTGCCGGACAGCTGCTCGGCGTCCTGCTCACCGGTCAGTTCATGGCCCTGCTGGACGTCTTCATCGTCAACGTGGCCGCGCCCACCATCCGCACCGACCTGCACGCCTCGGGTGCCGGGCTGCAGATGATCGTGGCCGGCTACACCATCTCCTACGCCGTCCTGCTCATCACCGGTGCCAGGACCGGCGACCTGTGGGGCCACCGCAGGGCGTTCCTGGCCGGGCTCACCGTCTTCACCGCCGCCTCCCTGGCCTGCGGACTGGCCGGGTCGACGGGGCAGTTGACCGCGTTCAGGCTGGTGCAGGGGGCCGGGTCCGCCCTGATGATCCCGCAGGTGCTCAGCCTCATCCAGCGCAACTTCTCCGGCGAGCGGCGGGTGCGCGCCCTCGGCGTCTACGCGGCCGTCCTGGCCACCGGTGCCGCCGCCGGGCAGTCCCTGGGCGGGCTGCTGGTCAGCGCCGACCTGTTCGGTACCGGGTGGCGCCCGGCCTTCCTGGTGAACGTCCCCATCGGGCTCGTCCTGCTCGTCCTGGTCCCATGGGTCGTCCCGCGCGACCCGGAGGGCGCCGCCGAGCGCCGCCGCGGTCTCGACCTGCCGGGGCTGGTCACCCTCGGCGCGGCCGTGACCCTGCTCACCGTGCCCCTGGTGCTCGGGCAGGAGGAGGGCTGGCCGGCGTGGGGCTGGGTCTGCCTCGGCCTCAGCGTCGTGCTGTGCGTGGCCTTCGCCCTGCTGGAGACCCGGCTCGCCCGGCGCGGTGGCGCGCCGCTGGTCTCCTCGCGGGTCCTGCGGGCGCCCGGCATGCTCCGTTCCGTCGCCGTCATCGGGGTCGCCATGGCCCTCAACGCCGGGTTCCTGTTCGCCATCGCGCTCCACCTGCAGAGCGGGCTGGGCCTCAGCGCCCTGCATACCGGGCTCACCTTCAGCGCCGCGGCCGTCTCCTTCGGCGGCACCGGGCTCACCTGGCGCCGGCTTCCCGCGCGTGCCCGCGCCTGGCTGGCGCCGGGCGGACTGATCGTGGCCGGCGCGTCCTTCGCGGGGGTCGGCCTGCTGCTGCGCGACGGGCAGCAGCACGAACCGGCCTTCCTGGTGGCCCTGTTCGGTGTCGGCCTGGGGCTGGGCGCCTCCTTCAGCCCCACCTTGACCCTCGCTCTCGGACAGGTCCGTCCCGAGGACGCCGCGGACGCCAGCGGCCTGCTGGCCACCGTCACCCAGCTCGGTCAGCTGATCGGGGTAGCCTCCTTCGGCACGCTGTTCCTGGGCCGGCTGAGCGCCGCCCACTCCTCGGCGCACGCCGTCGCGGTCACCTCCGCCGCCCTGGCGGCCACCGCGGCGGCCGGGGCGCTCGTGGCGGTGCTGCGGCGGCGCAGGGCCTGAGCGCCGCTCAGGCGGCCGCCACGGGGGTCCTGCGCGGTGCGCGAGCGCGGCGCCGAGCGACGGCGACGGCCGCCGACAGGCACAAGAACGCGGCCCCGGCGGCCGGGTAGACCGCCGAGAGGGCCATCTGTCCGGCGGACTGGTGGAGTTCGGGACGCGAGACGCCGTCGCCGTGCGGGATGAGCCAGAGCGCGTACGAGCAGAAGAGTACGGCGGACGCGGCGGTGCCGGCCCACCAGCGTGCGGGGCGGCTCTGCCGCAGGGCCTGGCCGGCCAGCAGGACGACCAGGGGGACCGCCCACACCCAGTGGTGCGACCAGGAGACGGGGCTGACCAGCAGCGCCGTGACGGCGCAGGACAGGACGGCCCAGGCGCGTTCCCCGGCCGCCAGGTGGGCCGTGGCGACGGCCAGGCCCACGGCGGCCACGAGCAGTGCCGCGACGAGCCACCAGGTGCCGGGGTCGCCGGTGTGCAGGGCGCGGGCGAGGACGCCCCGCAACGACTGGTTGGCGGTGTCCTCGCCGTTGCCGGCGCGGTCGGCGGAGAGGACGACCTCCGTCCAGAAGCGCCGGGAGTCGCGTGGCAGGACGAGCGCGGAAAGGCCGATGGTCGCGGCGAAGGTGACGGACGCCACGACAGCCGTCCGCAGCCAGGTGTTCCAGCGCTCCCGCCGCCGCCAGGCGATCACCGCCCCGCCGACGGCCAGGAAGGCGACGAACAGCAGCGGTGTCAGCTTGATGCCCGCCGCGATGCCGATGCCGATCCCCGCGACCCGGCCCCGGCGCCCGGCGAGGTCCCCCAGCACGAGCACCGCGAGCAGCAGGTTGATCTGCCCGTACCGCAGCGTCGTCCAGACCGGCTCGCACCACACCGCGCCCGCCGCGACGCCCAGCGCGGCTGCCGCCGCGGGCAGCCGCCGCGGCAGCCCGGCCAGCCGGAGCGACAGATGGGCCAGGGCGACCAGCAGGCCGAGGTTGACCGCGGTCGCCGCGATCCGCGCGGCACCCGGGCCCAGCAGCGTCAGGGACGTGAAGAGCAGCGCCGCGAACGGCGGATAGGTGTTGGGCAGCTGCGCGTGGGTGACCCGCATCGCGTACAGGTCGTCCCCGCCCCGCACCGACCAGCCCTCGGCCCGGTAGACGGTGAGGTCGATCATCGAGACGTGTGCCGCGCGTTGGGCGGCACAGAACGCCGCGAAGGACACCAGGCACACCAGCGCCGCGACGAGGGTGGGCCTGCGGACCCGGGAGCTGCGCGCCGCGGTGTCGGCGATCGGCTGCGTCGCGGTCACTGCGGCCTTCTCCAGATTCTTCCGGGGCGGGGTCAGCCGACAGTACCGGGCGCCGTGCCCGCGGGCCAGGAATCGATTTGGCGTACCGGCCCCGGGGCCGTGTAATGTATCCCAGGTCGCCGGGGGAACCCGGGAGAACGGCATCGCGGGGCTATAGCTCAGTTGGTAGAGCGCTTGCATGGCATGCAAGAGGTCCGGGGTTCGAATCCCCGTAGCTCCACTTCCCACTGCGGACACTACCCGTCCGGTCGCGACGACCGGGCGGGTTCTTCGTGTGCCCCGGCGCACCGCGGTCCGTACGCCGGAGGGGCCCGGCACCGCGACGGTGCCGGGCCCTGCTGCGTGCGGCCGGGGTCAGCGGCGGCCGCCCTCCTCCATGCGCAGGGCCAGTGCGGGGCAGCGGGCCACCGCGCGCTGCGCGGCCGCGTCCAGGTGCGGCGGAACGGGCGTGCCGGCGATGTCGGGGTAGCCGTCCCGGTCCAGCCGTACGATCTCCGGGAGGACGCCGGCGCACAGGCCGTGCCCCTTGCACAGCGTCCAGTCGACGTTCAGCCGCTTGTTGCTGGTCTGCGCGGCGGCGCCGGCGGGAGCGCCGCCCCGCGGCGCCGGCGGGTCGGACTTCAGCAGCGGCAGCACGCCCACGGTGGGGCGGCCGCAGCCGCCGCCGAGGACGTGGGCGGCGAGGTCGTCGGTGAAGGCGTTGATGGTGGACATCACGAAGCGCATCGAGCCGTCGGGGTGCTTGCACACCCCGCGCCCCTTCACCGCGACCGCGGTCTGCCGCAGTTGCTCCAGCGCGGCCTGCCCGCCGCCGTTGAGCACGTCCTGCAGCAGTCCGGCCATACGCGGCAGCCCGAGGCGGCACGGCCCGCACTGGCCGGCCGTCTCGGCGGCCAGCCACTGCGCGACCCGCAGCGACTCGCCCAGCGGGCACAGGCCCGGGTCCAGCGGGAGCAGGGCGCCCGCGCCCAGGGTGGCCTTGTGGGCCTCCAGGCTCTCGCGGGCGATGGTCACCATCGAGGCGACGCTGGGGTCGATCCAGTTGCCGTGGTAGCCGCCGACGAGCACGCCCTGCCCCGGGTTCCCGCCGCACATCTGCAGGATGTACGACATCGGCACACCCGTCGGGGTCTCCACGACCGTCTGCCGGGGCACCGAGCCGGACACCGTCAGCATGGCCGTACCGGGCTCGCCCGGGGCGCCCGCGGAGCCGAAGCGGATCGCCCCCATGCGGGCGCCGATGGCCAGTTGGGTGAAGGTCTCGGTGTTGGAGAAGAGCGTCGGCATGCCGCCGAGGCCGGACTCGCTCGCGCTCACCTTCTTGCCGGGCGGCAGGGGGAGGCCGCCGTTGGCCGCCGAGATGATGCCCGAGGACTCGCCCGACACGAAGCGCTCCGGCATGCGCACGATCCGGGCCCTCAGCTGGCGGCCCCGCTTGGTGCCCAGGCCCCGCTCGGCCAGGGCGTCGCGCACGGACTGCTCGTTGGTGTCGCGCGTGACGCTGATGACCAGTTCGCGGGCGCCGAGGATCTCGGCGCACAGCAGGGCCCCGTCCAGCATGAGGTGCGGGGCGCGGCGCAGGATGACGGCGTCCTTGCGGCAGGCCGGTTCGCCCTCGCAGCCGTTGACCATCACCGCGGTCGGTGAGCCGCGCCGGCGTGCGGCCTCACCGACGGCCTTGAGCTTCTTGTAGAAGGGGAAGCCCGCCCCGCCACGGCCGCGCAGGCCCATCAGCTCGGCGAGGTCCAGCAGTTCGCCCTCGGTCATGCTCGGCATGGAACCGTGCACGTTGAGGTGGGTCACCCGGTCCAGGCGCTCCACCTCGTCGAACCCCGCGGTGATCCGGGGCAGCCCGACGGTACGCACGTCGGGGAGCACATCACCCGCCCCCGGGCGAGGGGCGGGTGACCGGTCCGGTATGGCGGGAACGCTCATCGTTGTCCTTCATAGGGTCCGGGCGTGGACTGCTGCCAGGCGATCGGCTGGAGCCTGTCGGCTCCCAGCGGATCCGCGCCCTGCCTGCCGTCCGGCACCGGGGTGCCCCATGCGGGAGTGCCGTCCCAGCCGGTCTGCTGGGGTTGCTGCTGGTACGGCACCTGCGGTTGCTGCTGGTACGTCGCCTGGGGGTCGGCGGGCACCTGCGGCAATTGCATCGTGGCGGCCGCGGGATCCATGCCGAGGGTACGGTCCGGGGCCGGGGGAGGAACAGCCGTGTACTGCTGGGCGGTGGGGAAGTTGGGCAGCGGCGGCAGCGGTTCGCTGTAGGCGCTGGCCAGGCTGGGCCCGTTCTCCTCCCGGGGCACGGCACGCCGGCGGCCGGAACCGCCCCGGGACGCGGCCCGTTCGCCGCCGAGCTTGCGGTAGGAGGCCGAGCGCTCCCGCGTCTCGGGGAAGAGCGCCTCGCCACGGGTCCTGCGGAGCCGGTAGACCAGCCCGATGGCGACACCCACCAGGCAGATCCCGTAGGCGACGATGATCCAGGTCTTGGCGGAGCGGCCGGACTGCAGACCGTGGATCAGCGCCATGCACCAGGACGCGTAGGCGGTGCTGTGCAGGATGCGCCACCGCACGGGGTGCCGGTTGGCGGCGAAGACGCTGCGCATGGCGCCCGTGGCGGCGGCGAGGATCATCAGGTAGGCGGCGAGCACGCCGAGGGCGATGAGGCCGTCCCGGCCGGTCACGCCGAGGGGGAGGAAGGCGCCGGCGGTGGTGACCCGTGCCTCGACGACCTTCGTCGTCACGTGCAGGATCAGGAATCCGATCGCGGCGACGCCCAGACCGCGGTGGATGCCCTGGGTGAGCAGGCGTTCGCGGGGCCCGAGGAAGACGGTGTCGGTGGACACCAGGCCCCAGATGACGGTGCAGCTCAGGGAGACGAGGGTGAGGACGCCGGCGCCGAAGTCCAGGAACGCCCGCAGGTACGGACCCGCGGTGACGGCGAGGACGAGCAGGGCGGCGGCGGTGCCGGCGATCGCCCAGGCGCGGGGCGACCGTGCGGCGCGAAGGGCCCCGGACAGGATGTCGCTCGCCGGTATCGGGGGGGTCCGGCGACCGTCCGGGGACTGTCGGTTGGTGCGCATGCGGCAGACGCTAACCCGTACGGGTGGCCTGAACGATCGTCTTTCGACAACCCGGGATGAGGATCATTACGAACTGCTAACGTTGGTTTGTTCGGGCTCCGTTCGGCAAGGATGATCGGTCCTTCACCGGAGCGTCCGTTCTCCGGCACCATATGTCCGCATTCCGGATCGGATTGCCGTCCCAATTGCCCTTTCGTGGGCCTTCCTTGAGTCCTTCTTGGCGAACACATGTCCCTGGCATGAGCTGTTCACCGCGAGAGTGGCGTGGCGGTCCACGCGCGCTGCCGTCTCCGGCGCGCCGCCACTCCGCGCGAACTTCACACAGCAGGGGGTTTCATGAGCTCAACCCGCTCGAGAAGGCGGGCCGGCCTGGCCCTGGCAGCGACACTGCCTCTGGTCGCCGGTGCGCTGGCGATGGGCATACCCACCGCCCAGGCCGACGCACCGCACGGACGTCACAGCCTCGCCGGCAGCAAGCCGGCCTGGGCCACCGCCAAGGCCGACAAGGGCGCCACCGCCGACTCGGCCGAGGTCACCCTCCGGGTGTACCTGGCCGGCCGTGACGCCCAGGGCCTGGCCGCCTACGCCCAGGCCGTGTCCGACCCCGGTTCCGTCTCGTACGGCACGTTCCTCTCGGCGAAGCAGGCCAAGGCCCGCTTCGGCGCCTCCGCGCAGCAGATCGCGCAGACGCGGCAGTGGCTGGAGTCCTCCGGGCTGAAGGTCACCGGCGTCGACGAGCACTACCTGACCGTGACCGGCGACGTCGCCGACGCGGAGCAGGCGTTCGGCACCCAGCTCCACAACTACGCGAAGGGCGCCAAGACCTACCACGCCCCGACCGGGACCGCCTCCGTCCCCGCCTCCCTGGGTGGCGCGGTGCTCACCGTCACCGGCCTGGACAACTCCCCGCGGCGCGCCCAGCACCAGGACACGCTGCCGCCGCCCGGCGCCGTCTTCAAGAACTCCGGCCCCTTCTCCACCTACTACGGGTCGAACACGAACAAGAAGCTGCCGGTCGCCTACGGCACGCGCGCCCCCTACGCCGTCAAGGGCTACACGGGCAAGCAGCTGCGCGCCGCCTACGGCGCGGGCTCGTACAACGGCAAGGGCGTCACCGTCGCCATCACCGACGCGTTCGCCTCCCCGACGATCGTCGCCGACGCCAAGAAGTACGCCGCCCGCAACGGCGACGCGGCCTACAAGCGCGGCCAGCTCTCCCAGGTGCTGCCGGCCGACTACCGCTACACGAGCCCCGACGAGTGCGACGCCTCCGGCTGGTACGGCGAGGAGACCCTGGACGTCGAGGCGGTGCACGCGGTCGCCCCGGCTGCCGACATCACCTACGTCGGCGCCTCCTCCTGCACCGACGACGACCTGCTCGACGCGCTCGGCAAGATCGTCGACCACCGGCTCGCCGACATCGTCTCCAACTCCTGGGGCGACATCGAGAGCAACGAGACCCCGGACATCGCGGCCGCCTACGACCAGATCTTCCAGATCGGCGCGGTCGAGGGCATCGGCTTCTACTTCTCCTCCGGCGACGCGGGCGACAACGTCGCGGCGCACGGCGCGAAGCAGGTCGACACCCCGGCGAACTCCCCCTGGGTCACCTCCGTCGGCGGCACCTCGCTCGCCGTCGGCAAGGGCGACAAGTACCAGTGGGAGACCGGCTGGGGCACCCTGAAGGCCACGCTGGCCGAGGACGGCTCGAGCTGGACGGCCTTCCCCGGCGCCTACACCTCCGGCGCCGGCGGCGGCACCAGCAAGCTCTACGCGCAGCCCTTCTACCAGCGCGGCGTGGTTCCCAACTCGCTCGCGCTGGCCAACGGCGGCACGGTCAAGCAGCGCGTCGAGCCGGACATCTCGGCCGTCGCCGACCCGAACACCGGCTTCCTGGTCGGCCAGACCCAGGCCTTCCCGGACGGGTCCTTCCAGTACAGCGAGTACCGGATCGGCGGCACCTCGCTCGCCGCACCGGTGATCGCGGGCGTCCAGGCGCTGGCGCAGCAGGCCCGGCACGGCGTGCCGATCGGCTTCGCCAACCCGCTGATCTACGACCGCTACGGCACCGGCGCGTACCACGACGTGACCGACCACCCGCTGGGCCGCGGCAAGGACCTCGCGGTCGTCCGCGTGGACTACGCCAACGGCTTCGACGCGGCGGACGGCACGATCACCTCGCTCCGCAGCCTCGGCAAGGACAGCTCGCTGTCCGCGGTCGTCGGCTACGACGACGTGACCGGCGTCGGCACCCCGGCGCGCGGCTACCTCGACTCGTACCGGCCGCACCACCGCTGAGCCGCACCACCGCTGATCAGCGCCGGAAACGGCTGGGCAGGGCCCGCACCGGGGGGAACCTCGGTGCGGGCCCTTCCCGCTCTGCGGTACCCTGACCGCATGCGTGCCGTACGCCTTCTGCTTAGCAAGCCGCGCTGACCACGATCGATGTCAGTGCGGCGCCCCTCCTGTGCGAGGGGCTTTTTCGTTTCCGCAGTAGCGCAGGCAGATGTCCGTACGGCGGCCGGGCCGCAGGCCGTCATGACAGCGATGGAGTACGAAGGACGATGAGCGAGACCACCCCCGCCGCGGAGGCGGCTGCGCCCCACCGCTACACGGCCGCCCTGGCCGCCGACATCGAGAGCCGCTGGCAGGACTTCTGGGACGAGCACCAGACCTTCGCCGCGCCCAACCCCACCGGTGACCTGGCCGGGGACGGCGAGCTGGCCAAGCCCAAGAAGTTCATCATGGACATGTTCCCGTACCCCTCGGGCGCGGGACTGCACGTCGGCCACCCCCTGGGCTACATCGCCACCGACGTCTTCGCCCGCTTCCAGCGGATGACCGGGCACAACGTGCTGCACACCCTGGGCTTCGACGCCTTCGGCCTGCCCGCCGAGCAGCACGCCGTGCAGACCGGCGAGCACCCTCGGGTCACCACCGAGGCGGCCATGAACAACATGAAGTCCCAGCTGCGCCGGCTGGGCCTGGGCCACGACAAGCGCCGGTCGTTCGCCACGATCGACCCGGACTACTACAAGTGGACCCAGTGGATCTTCCTGCAGATCTTCAACTCCTGGTACGACCCCCAGGCCGACCGCGCCCGCCCCATCGCCGAGCTGGTCGAGCAGTTCGAGAAGGGCGAGCGCGCCACGCCCGACCGGCGTGCCTGGGCGGAGCTGAGCCCCGCCGAGCGTGACGCCGTGCTGGGCGAGTACCGCCTGGCCTACGCCTCGGAGTCCCCGGTCAACTGGTGCCCCGGCCTGGGCACCGTGCTGGCCAACGAGGAGGTCACCGCCGACGGCCGCTCCGAGCGCGGGAACTTCCCCGTCTTCAAGGCCAAGCTGCGCCAGTGGATGATGCGCATCACCGCCTACGCCGACCGCCTGCTGGCCGACCTGGACGCCCTGGACTGGCCCGAGGCGATCAAGCTGCAGCAGCGCAACTGGATCGGGCGCTCCGAGGGCGCCAAGGTCGACTTCGCGGTCGAGGGCCACGGCGAGAGCCCGATCACCGTCTTCACCACGCGTCCGGACACCCTGTTCGGCGCCACCTACATGGTGCTGGCCCCCGAGCACCCGCTGGTCGACACCGTGGTGCCGGCCGCGTGGCCGGAGGGCACCAAGGACGCCTGGACCGGCGGCGCGGCCACCCCGGCCGAGGCCGTCGCGGAGTACCGCAAGCAGGCCCAGTCCAAGTCGGACGTCGAGCGGCAGACCGAGGGCAAGAACAAGACCGGCGTCTTCAGCGGCGCGTACGCCGTGAACCCGCTGACCGGCACCCGGGTCCCGGTCTTCGTCGCCGACTACGTCCTGATGGGCTACGGCACCGGCGCGATCATGGCCGTCCCCGGCCAGGACGAGCGCGACTGGGAGTTCGCCACCGTCTTCGACCTGCCCATCATCCGCACCGTCCGGCCGCCCGAGGGCTGGGAGGGCGAGGCGTACACCGGCCAGGGCCCGGCGATCAACTCCGCCAACGACGAGATCGACCTGAACGGCTTGGAGGTCGCCGACGCCAAGCGCAAGGTCATCGCGTACCTGGAGCAGCGCGGCATCGGCGAGGGCACCATCAACTTCCGCCTGCGCGACTGGCTGTTCAGCCGCCAGCGGTACTGGGGCGAGCCCTTCCCGATCGTCTACGACGAGGACGGCGTCGCCCACCCGCTGCCCGAGTCGATGCTGCCGCTGGAGCTGCCCGAGGTCGAGGACTACTCCCCGCGCACCTTCGAACCGGACGACGCGGACACCGAGCCCGAGACCCCGCTGTCCCGCAACGCGGAGTGGGTCCACGTCGAGCTGGACCTGGGCGACGGCCGCGGCGTGCGCCCGTACCGCCGCGAGACCAACACCATGCCCAACTGGGCCGGTTCCTGCTGGTACGAGCTGCGCTACCTGGACCCGCACAACGACCGGCAGCTGGTCGACCCCGAGATCGAGCGGTACTGGATGGGTCCGCGCGAGGGGCAGCCGCACGGCGGCGTCGACCTGTACGTCGGTGGCGCCGAGCACGCGGTGCTGCACCTGCTGTACGCGCGCTTCTGGTCCAAGGTGCTGTTCGACCTGGGCCACGTGTCGTCGGTGGAGCCGTTCCACAAGCTGTTCAACCAGGGCATGATCCAGGCCTACGTCTACCGCGACGGCCGCGGCTTCCCCGTTCCGGCGGCCGAGGTCGAGGAGCGCGACGGCGGCTGGTGGTACGGCGGCGAGCAGGTCAAGCGCGAGCTGGGCAAGATGGGCAAGTCCCTGAAGAACGCCGTCACCCCGGACGAGATCGCCGCCGAGTACGGCGCCGACACCCTGCGCCTGTACGAGATGGCGATGGGCCCGCTGGACGTCTCCCGGCCCTGGGACACCCGTGCGGTCGTCGGCCAGTACCGGCTGCTGCAGCGGCTGTGGCGCAACGTGGTGGACGAGACGACCGGCGAGGTCACGGTGACCGGCGCCGAGCCGGACGAGGACACCCTGCGCGCCCTGCACAAGGCGATCGACGGCGTCCGCCAGGACCTGGAGGGCCTGCGCTTCAACACCGCCATCGCCAAGATCACCGAGCTGAACAACCACCTGACCAAGGCGGGCGGCCCGGTGCCGCGCTCGGTCGCCGAGCCGCTGGTGCTGCTGATCGCGCCGCTGGCCCCGCACATCGCCGAGGAGCTGTGGCGGCGGCTGGGGCACGAGGGGTCCCTGGCGCACGAGGACCTGCCGGTGGCCGACCCTGCGTACGTGGTGGACGAGACCGTCACCTGCGTCGTCCAGATCAAGGGCAAGATCAAGGCCCGTCTGGAGGTGCCGCCGACGATCTCCGACGCCGACCTGGAGGCCCAGGCCCTGGCCGACCCGGCGGTCGTGGCCGCGCTGGACGGCGCGGGGGTCCGCAAGGTGATCGTGCGGGCGCCGAAGCTGGTGAACATCGTCCCCGCGTGATGGCCTGAGTACCTGAGTGCCTGATGCGCGGCTGATCGCCCGGCCGGAGCAGGTCGGCGCAGGTCGGTGCCGGCGGTGCAGGTCGGTGTAAGGGGCGGGTAGGGGTTCTCCCGGAACCCTCGCCCGCCCCCGTCCGTTTACGGTGGGCATACAACTGATCGAGCAGATCGGGCCGGTCGGACGGACCGGGCCGACCGGGCAGAGGAGCCGCCGTGGATGTCGCCGTCGCCGTGATCCTGCTCCTCTTCGCCTCCTTCGTGGCGCTCGGTGTCGTCGCCGCGGTCAAGACGGCGCGGGCGGTCAAGCGCGGGGTGGAGCGCACCAGCATCGAGGCCCGCCGCGTGGTCGAGGACACCGGTCTGAAGGCCCGCCGCTACAGCAGGCCCGGGCCCGCCGGGAAGCTCGCCGAGCTGCGCCTGGCGCTGCGTACGTCCGTCACGAGCACGGAAGCGGCGCTGGAAGGGCAGGCCGCCGTCGACCCGTCGCTGAGCGAGGCCGTCGCGCTGCTCGCCAGGCTGAGCTCCCACGCCCGGGAGCTCGACGCGGAGCTGCGGCTGCTGGAGCGCGAGCCCGACCGCACCCGCATCGCGGCCCGGATCGGCGAGCTGGAGGAGCGCACGCGGCGCATCACCCACTCCGCGGACTCGCTGCGCTGGGCCGCCCAGGACCGGGCCCGCCGCTTCGCCGACGACGACCTCGCTGCGCTGGGCCGCGACATCGACCTGGAGGCCGGGGCGTTGCGGCACTGGGCGCCCTCGGCGCTGCCGGAGCCGGAACCGGAACCGCGCACTCAGCCGGGGACGCGGCGCGAGCGGATGCCCGAGCCGGGCACCGGACAGCCGCCCAAGGCGCTGTGAGGGGCCGGGCGCGGCCGGGACGGGCCGCGGGGACGTTCACCGGGGTTCACCTCGGCGGAGCCGTACTGTCGCCCGGCCTTCGGCGCGGGTAACCTCCCGCACATGTCGTCCCATGTCGCTATCGTCACCGATTCCACGGCCTACCTGCCGCAGGAGGCCCTGACCCGGCACCGGATCACCGTGGTGCCCCTGGCGGTGGTGATCGGCGACGAAGCGCTGGAAGAGGGCACCGAGGTGTCGGCGCCCGCGGTCGCCCGCGCCCTGCAACGCCGCAAGCCCGTCACCACATCGCGGCCGAGCCCGGAGGAATTCGCCGCCGCCTACCGCGCGGTGGCGGAGTCGGGCGCGACCGAGATCGTCTCCCTGCACCTGTCGGCGGAGTTCTCCGGCACCTACGACGCCGCGCTGCTCGCGGGGGCGGACGCGCCCGTGCCGGTGCGCGTCGTGGACACCGCGATGGTCGCCATGGCCCTCGGGTTCCCGGTGCTGAGCGCCGCCGAGGCGGCGGAGGCGGGCGGCTCCGCGGACGAGATCGTGGCGGCGGCGGAGAAGCGGGCGTCGGACACGTCGGCCTACTTCTACGTGGACACCCTGGACTACCTGCGCCGGGGCGGACGCATCGGCGCGGCGCAGGCGCTGCTCGGGTCGGCGCTCGCGGTGAAGCCGCTGCTGCAGCTGGACGAGGGCCGCATCCAGCTGCTGGAGAAGGTGCGTACGGCCTCCAAGGCGCTGGCGCGGCTCGAGGAGATCGTCGTCGAGCGGGCGGGCACCCGTCCGGTGGACATCGCCGTCCACCACCTGGCCGCCGCGGACCGCGCGTCCGCGCTGGCGGAGCGGCTGCGGGCGCGGGTCCCCGGGATCAACACCCTCGTCCTCAGCGAGGTCGGCGCGGTGATCGGCGCCCACACGGGGCCCGGGCTGCTGGGAGCGGTCGTCTCCCCGCTGTGATCCCTTCCGGGTGACGGGGTTATCCACAACCTCTGGACGATCCACAGGACTTGAGCAAGATCATCTCGTTGGTGCCGGTCCGTTTACCGTCCCTGACATGGGATCGACCACCGCAACTCCTCGCCACCGCAGGCACCCGTCCGCCCGCGTGCCCGTACCCGGGCCCGCCGCCGGCGCGGTCCGGGAACGGGCCGCCGCCCTCTTCGACCGTCCGCCGAGCCGTCCCGCGCCACGGGGTGGGGCGGGCGCGGCGGCACCGGATCCACCGGAACGACCGGAACGACCGGAACGACCCGATGTGCCGGAGCGGTTGGCCGTGCCGGAACGACCGGCGCTGCCGGAACGACAGGCTGCGCCGGGGGTGCCGGATCCGCCGGGGCGCCGCGCCGTGGGTGCCTGGCGGCTGGCCCTCACCGAGCGCCTCCCCACCTGGCTCTCCGTCCGCTGCGGCATCGAGGCGAAGACGGCGGCCGCCCTGGCCGTCGTCCTCCTCGTCGCCCTCGCCTTCGCGGTGCACCACTTCTGGACCGGCCGGCCGCGCACCGTGGCGGTGCCGCCGGTCGCCGCGGCGCTGCCCGCCGCGGCCGGGGCCCCGGCCGGCGCGCGGGCTTCCGCGGCGGCCGGGCCCCGGGCGCCGGGCCCCGCGCCGGGGGCGAAACCGGTGCTGGTCGTGGACGTCGCCGGCAAGGTCAGGAGGCCGGGGTTGCGCCGGCTGCCCGCGGGGTCCCGCGTGGCGGACGCCGTGGACGCCGCCGGGGGAGCGCTGCCCGGTACGGACACCAGCGCCCTGAACCTGGCCCGCCTGCTGGCCGACGGGGAGCAGATCGTCGTGGGCCGCCCCGCCCCGCAACCGGCCACCGGGGTCCAGGGGACCGCCGCGGCGAGCGGGCCGGTCAGCCTCAGCGCCGCCACCGCCGAGCAGTTGGACGCCCTGCCCGGTGTGGGGCCGGTGCTCGCCCGGCACATCATCGACTACCGCGGCCGGCACGGCGGCTTCACCTCCGTCGAGCAGCTGCGGGACGTCAACGGCATCGGGGACCGCCGGTTCTCCGATCTCAAGCCACTGGTCACCCCGTGAGCGCGCCCCGCCCGGCGGTGCATGCGGCGGCCGCCTCACCCCGGGGCGCGTCGAACCCGCGCCAGGAGGGCCCGCCGGACCTCCGTCTGGTGGCCCCGGCCCTCGCGGCCTGGCTCGCCGCGGGCCTCGCCCTCGCGGCGCCCGGGCGAGCCGTGGTGGGGGCGTGCGCGCTGGTCGTCCTGGTGGCGCTCGCGTCGTTCGTACGCCGGTGGACGTCGGTCGCCACCGTGGCGCTCTGCGCTGCGGCGTCCGCGGCCGTGGCGGGACTGCACTCCGCTGACCTGCACCGTGGCCCGGTGCCCGCCCTGGCGGCCGAACGCGCGCATGCGAGCGTGGAGTTGAGGCTGACGGCGGATCCCCGGCTGATCCGCCCGCAGGTGCGTGGGGCCGTCCGGGCGCCGGAAGCGGTGCTGGTGGAGGCCGAGGCCGTACGCGTGACGGCGAGCGGCACGAGGACCGCCGTCCGCACACCGGTCCTGCTCATCGCCCGGCAACCCGCCCGTGCCTGGCTGACGTTGCTGCCCGGCACGCGCGTCGAGGCGGAGGCCCGGCTCGCCCCGGCGGCGGGGCCGGGCGACCGGATCGCCGCGGTGCTGTCGGTACGAGGGCCGCCGCGCGTCGTGGCGCCGCCCGGCCGTGCGCAACGTGTGGCCGGCGGACTCCGCGCGGGGCTGCGCGAGGCCACCGAGGGCCTGCCGTCCGACGCCCGTGCCCTCCTTCCCGGGCTTGTCGTCGGGGACACCTCCCGTATACCGGTGGAGTTGCACGACGCGTTCGAGGCCACCGACCTGACCCATCTGACCGCGGTCAGCGGTTCCAACCTCTCGCTGGTGCTGATCCTGCTGATCGGTCCGCCCGGTCTCGCGCTGCGCGCCGAGCGCGGCGGCCTGGCACCGCGGCTGGCCCTTCCGCTCCGTGTGACGGCCGTGCTCGGGGGCGTGCTCACCGTGGCCTTCGTCGTCGTGTGCCGGCCCGACCCGAGCGTGCTGCGCGCGGCCGCCTGCGGGCTGATCACCCTGCTGGCCATCGGCACGGGCCGCCGCCGCAGCCTGCTGCCCGCGCTGTGCGGGGCCGCCCTGCTGCTGCTCCTCCACGATCCCTGGCTCGCCCGCTCGTACGGCTTCGCGCTGTCCGTGCTGGCCACCGGCGCGCTCCTGGTCCTCGCCCCGCGCTGGAGCACCGCCCTGCGGCACCGGCGGGTGCCACCGCGCCTCGCGGAGGTCCTGGCCGCGGCGGCCGCAGCGCAGGCGGTGTGCGCCCCGGTGGTGGCGGTGCTGGCCGCCCACGTCAGCCTGGTCGCCGTCCCCTGCAACCTGCTGGCGGAACTCGCGGTGGGCCCCGCCACCGTCCTCGGCTTCGCCGCCCTGGCCGCGGCGCCCTTCGCCATGCCCGTCGCCAAGGCACTCTCCTGGGTCGCGGGCTGGCCCGCCGGCTGGATCGCGGCGGTGGCCCGGCGCGGTGCCGCCCTGCCGGGGGCGACGCTCGACTGGCCCGGCACCTGGGCGGGCGCCCTGCTGCTGGCGGCCGTCACCGTGGTGGTGGTCGCGGCGGGGCGCCGCCTCCTGCGCCGTCCCTGGCTGTGTGCCGCCGCCGCGCTGCTGCTCGTGCTCGCCGTCGTACGTCCCGCGCCGCTGCCCCGCTCGGTGACCGGCTGGCCGCCGCCGGCCTGGCGGCTGGTGGCCTGCGACGTCGGCCAGGGCGACGCCCTGGTGCTCTCCGCGGGCGACGGCGCCGCCGTCGTGGTGGACACCGGCCCGGAGCCCCGCCTCGTCGACCGCTGCCTGCGCTCGCTCGGGGTCACCGCGATCCCGCTGCTCGTCCTCACGCACTTCCACGCCGACCATGTCGCCGGCCTCCCCGGGGTCCTGCGCGGCCGTTCCGTGGGCGCCATCGAGACCACCACCCTCGACGAACCCTCCGACCAGGCCGCCTTCGTACGCCGTCAGGCGGCCGCGGCCCGCGTTCCCCTGCTGCGCGCGAGGCCCGGGGAGCGCCGCCGCCTGGGCCCCCTCGACTGGCGTGTGCTGTGGCCCGCCGCGCCCTCCCTCCTCGCGGGCGCCGAGGGTGCCGATCTGGGCGGCACCAATCCCAACGACGCCAGCGTCACCTTGCTGGTCCGCACCGCAGGGCTCACCGTGCTCCTCCTCGGCGACCTGGAGCCCGCGGCCCAGCACGCGCTCCTGACCGCCGTCCCGGACCTCCCGCGCGTCGACGTCCTGAAGGTCGCCCACCACGGCTCCGCCTACCAGGACCCGGCGCTGCTGGCCCGCATCCGGCCCCGTCTCGCGCTCGTCAGCTGCGGGGCCGGGAACCCGTACGGACATCCGTCGCCCCGGACCCTCGCCGCGCTGCGCGCCCAGGGCACCACGGTCCTGCGCACCGACCGGGACGGCCCGGTCGCCGTCCTGGGCGACCGGGAGGACCTGCGGGCCGCCGCGACCGGTCGCTCGCCCGCCGCCGAGCGGGCCGTCCGGGGACGGCGAAGGGCCCGCACCGGTGCACGACCGGTACGGGCCCCCCGGGTGCCGGGGACGGGCGGCTCAGGCGCCCTCCAGGCCCATCTCCTCCTCGGGCACGGAGATCACCCAGCGGGTGCTCTGCCGCGGCCGGAGGTAGAAGAGCCAGTAGGCCAGCGAGGCGGCGACGATCACACCGGTGATCACCAGGTCCTGCGCGGTCTGCTGGGTCAGCACGTACGCCAGCACGACGACCAGCAGCAGCGGCACCGCGGGCCACAGCGGCATGCGCCAGGCCGCACGCTCCTTGTGCCCGGCGCGGCGCGAGCCGAGGGCCGCGAGGGCGACGACGATGTACATCGCGGCGACCGCCACGCCGGTGACGCCGCTCAGCGTCTCCACCGGCACGAAGCACAGCACCGCGCCCGGCACGCCCACCGCGAGCGTCGCGATCCACGGGGCGCCGAACCGCTTGCTCAGCGTGCCGAAGGCCTTGTTGACCGGGGCCGGCCAGGCGCGGTCGCGCGCGGAGGCGTAGAGCACCCGGGAGTTCTGGATGACCATCACGATGCCCGCGTTGATGATGGCCAGCGCGATGCAGAGGCTGATGAAGGTGCCGACCGCCGAGTTGCTCCAGCCCCGCACGAGCGCCGAGAGGTCGCCCGCCATCAGGGAGTTCATGTCGGGTGCGCCCAGCGTGATCGCGATCGTCGGCACGATCACCACCAGGGCGCCGATGCCGAGCGTCCACAGCACGGTCCGGGAGACCGTGCGCCGCGGGTTCTCCATCTCCTCGGACAGGTACACGGCCGTGCTGAAGCCCTGCAGCACGAAGAGCGCGATCGCCAGCCCCGCGATGATCGTCCCCGCCGTGACCGCCGACCCCACCCCGTGCCCGGCCTCCGTCACCGGGTGGATCAGCACCGAGGCCGACCGCGAGGTGTGGGAAAAGCCGAGGAAGGCCACGACCGCCGCCGCGACGACCTCCAGGACCAGGAAGACGCCGGTGATCCAGGCATTGGCCCGCAGGTCCAGCAGACCCATGACGGTGGCCAGCAGCATGACGGCGGCGCCCGCGATCTTCGGGTCGATCTGCATGATCGGCGCCAGGTACTCGCCGGTGCCGAGCGTGATGATCGGCGGCACGATCATCACGACGATCAGGGACAGCACGAACACGATCCACCCGGCCAGCCGCCCGATGAGCGTGCCGACCATCGCGTACTCGCCGCCCGCGCTCGGTATCAGCGTCCCGAGTTCCGAATAGCAGAAGGCCACCGCGATGCAGAGGACCGCCGCGATCACGATGGTCAGCGCCGTCCCGGTTCCCAGGTCGGCGAAGAGCGGGGGCACGATGACGAACAGCGAGGAGGCCGGGGTCAGGCACGACAGCGTCAGAAGCGTTCCGCCGACCACGCCGATCGACCTCTTGAGCGACTTCGGGGCCTCGATGGGCGGGGCCGTCGGCGAGTGCGGGGCCGTCGGCGGGTGGAGCGTGTCGGTCATGCGCGCATCCGATCGGGTCGGGCTCGAGGGGGCTACCGCCTCCGGTCCAGGGAAACATGAAACGGAATATTCATCTCCGCTTCCGAGGATGAAACCGCGCGCGTCAAGCCCCCGTCAAGAGTCTCCGGACAACGAAATCCGAAGATCAACCAGCCCATGTCCGACGCAAAACCGGCAACTTAAGGCCTGTCACTGTGTATATCGCCGATCGGCGATCAGAACAGCCACACCCCTTCCTTCATCAGCTCCCGGTCCCGCATCTCCGGCAGCGTCCCCCAGGCTTGCACCCATTGCGGCCGAATCGCGTAGAACGCGTACGAAGGTCCGTCACCTCGGGGATCCCACCCGGCCTTCGCCGCGAAGGCGTCACCGGCACCGTCCGGCAGCCGCGCGAAGTCGACGACCCGCGCCGTGCCGTCGATGAGCACCAGATCCCTGGTGTGACCCAGGCTCAGCCGCACCCGTCCCGAGGACTCCAGGTTCCTCCCGGTGGGATTCGTCCTGCGCGTGGCGAGCCATAGCTCCTCCCCGTCCCACCAGAACGACAGCGGGACGAGGCACGGCACCCCGCGCGCGTCCGCCGTCGCCACCCACACGTCCTCGTCGTCCCTGAGCCGGCCCATCGCCGCGGCGTGCCGCTCGTGCAGTGTTCGCGTCATGCCGTGAAGTTAGCCGGGTCTGGCGTGATCGTCGCCGGTTCCCCAAGACTGACGCCATGGACGCTTCCCAGGCCGACGCCTACCTCCGCCGCATCGGCGCCACGCGCCCCGAACGCCCTGACGCGGCGGCCCTGCGCGAGCTGCACGTGCGCCATCTGGTCGCCGTGCCCTTCGAGAACCTCTCCATCCACCTCGGGGAAGGCGTCCTTCTGGACCCCGAGGTCCTCCACGACAAGATCGTGACCGCTCGCCGCGGCGGCTTCTGCTACGAGGTCAACGGCGCCTTCGGCGCCCTGCTCGCCGCCCTGGGGTACGACGTCACGCTCTACGCGGCCCGTTCCGTCAACGGCCCGCGCCTCGGCATCCCCTTCGACCACATGGCGCTCCGCGTCCGCACCTGCGACGGTGTCACCCTCCTCGCGGACGTCGGCTTCGGCCGCCATGCGCACCTCCCCCTCGACCTCACCCCCGGTGTCGACCAGAAGGACCCCGGCGGCGTCTTCCGCTTCACTCCGGCCCCGTACGGAGACCTCGACCTCCACCACGACGGCGAGCCGGTCTTCCGCCTCGAACCCCGCCCCCGGGAACTCGCCGACTTCGAGGCCGGCTCCTGGTACCAGCAGACCTCGCCGCACTCCCATTTCACGCGGTCCCTGGTCTGCTCCCGTCTGACCGAGGACGGCGGGAGGCTGACGCTCTCCGGCCGCACGCTCATCACCACCGCCCCGGACGGCATCCGCCGGGAAGAGGCCCTGGACGGCGACGCCGCCGTCCTCGCCGCCTACCGCGAGCGCTTCGGTCTCGTCCTGGACCGGGTTCCCGAGATAAAGTAAGACTCAATCTACGTAAGATCGGGTCTACCTTTCCAGTCACCTTCCCAGCCAGCCACGGGGGCCGACGCCGATGGAGTTCACGGGCCGCACAGCCGACCTCGAGCACCTCACCGACCTGCTGCGCCGGGTCACCGACGGCACGGCCGCCACCCGCGGCCAAGCCGTGATCGTGACGGGCCGGCGCCGGGTCGGGAAGTCCCGCCTGGTCCAGGAGTTCTGCGACCGCTCCGGGGTGCCGTACGTCGTCTTCCAGGCCACCCGTGGGCGGAACCCCGCGGCGGAACGGGCGGACTTCGCCACGGCCCTCGCCCACTCCGGCCTGCCCGGCGCCGACCTCGTCGCCGGCCTCCAGACCGGCGACTGGAACCAGGCGCTGCGCTCGCTCGCCCTCGCCGTCCCCGACAGCACACCGAGCATCGCCGTGATCGACGAGGTGCCCTGGCTGGTGGAGCAGGACCCCGAGTTCGAGGGCGCCCTGCAGACCGTCTGGGACCGCCACCTGTCCGCCAAGCCCGTCCTGCTGGTGCTGGTCGGCAGCGACATGTCGGTGATGGAGGCGCTCCAGACCTACGGCCGCCCCTTCTACGGCCGCGGCACCAAGATGACCGTCCGCCCGCTCCACCTCGCCGACGTGCAGTCCATGACCGGTCTCGGCGCCGCCGACGCGGTGGACGCCCTCCTGATCACCGGCGGCTTCCCGGAGATCGTCCAGTCGTGGCGGCCCGGCACCTCCCGCACCGCGTTCCTGCGCGAGGCCTTCTCCACCCCGCTCTCCCCGCTCCTCGTCGCGGGGGAGCTCTCCCTGCTCGGCGAGTTCCCCGAGGCCTCCCACTCCCGTGCCGTCCTGGAGGCCGTCGGCAGCGGCGAACGCACCTTCTCCTCCATCGCGGCCCGCACCGGGGGCGCCCACCCGCTCCCCTCGGGCACCCTGTCACCCCTGCTCGGCACCCTCCTGACCAAGCGCGTGCTCGCCGCCGACCTCCCCCTGTCGGCCAAGGCCGACACCAAGAACAAGCGCTACCGCATCGCCGACCCCTACCTGCGCTTCTGGCTCGCCTTCGTGGACCGCGCCCTCCCCCTGATCGAACGCGGCCGGGGCGACCTCGCCCTGGAACGCTTCGAGCGGTCCTGGTCCACCTGGCGCGGCCGCGCGGTCGAGCCCGTCGTCCGCGCGTCCCTGCTCAGGCTGCTCCCCGACGAGGCCTGGCCCCGCACCGAGGCCGTCGGCGGCTGGTGGAACCGCCAGAACAACCCCGAGGTCGACCTCGTCGGCGCCGACCGCGAACCGGTGGCCACGCAGGTCCACTTCGTGGGCTCCGTCAAGTGGTTCGACACCCATCCCTTCGGCCGCCACGAATACGAAGCCCTCGTCCGCGACGTGACCGCCGTCCCCGGTGCGACGCCCGCCACCCCGCTCGTCGCCGTCTCGCGCTGCGGCGTCGCTCCCGGCCTCCCCCTGGCCGCCCACTGGGGCCCCGAGGACCTGGTCCGCGCCTGGCGCGGCTGAACCGTCCGCCGCGGCTCAGGGCACCACCGCCGTCGCCGTGACCTCCACCAGCTGGCCGGCGTACCCGAGGCAGCCGACCCCGAGCAGCGTCGACGTGTGGGGCCCCTCGCCCAGCCCCGAGGCCCGGACGACCTCCCAGACCCGCGACAGTTCGGCGGGTTCGGTGCCCACGACGTACACGGTGGAGGCGACCACGTGCTCCAGGCCGCTGCCCACGGCCCGCAGCGCCTCGTCGAGATTGGCGACGACCTGGCGCGCCTGGGCGACGGGATCGCCGGGCCCCACCAGGGCGCCCTCCGGGTCGAGCGGTACGGAACCCGCCATGAAGGCGAGCTTCTGTCCGGCCTCGACGACCGCGGCGTGCGCGTAACCGGGCGGCGGGAACAAGGTCGGGACGATCGTGCGGTGCACCACGGGACCTCCTGGTCGGGAGGCTGACCCGGCGATCCTGCAGAACCGCGGGCACGGACGTCACCCGGTTTTCCCGCACCCCGTGCCACCCGCCCGCCGCCGGGCTGAGAGTTCCCTGAGAAGTGCAACCGCCGTGTCACGGCTTGCCCATGGCTCCGTCCCGGCGCGCATGAAGGGGCGGGGGCCGTGGCAGGTTGACGGCATGACCATCATCGGCTGGATCGTACTGGGCCTGATCGCGGGCGCCATCGCGAAGATACTGCTGCCCGGGAAGGACCCGGGCGGACTGGTCGGGACGACGCTGATCGGCATCGCGGGCGCGGTGGTGGGCGGCTGGATCTCGGCGAAGTTCCTCGACCACCCCATCACCAAGGACTTCTACGACCTGCCCACGTGGGGTGCGGCCATAGGCGGCGCGCTCGCCCTCCTGATCATCTACCGCATCCTGTTCGGGGACTCCCGCCGCTGACCGCGGGCGCGGGGAGCAGCTGCACGTCCTCCCGGCGCACCGACAGGGCCTGCGAACGGCGCGGGTCCCACAGCCAGATCCAGTCCCCGGAGGCGCCGAAGGACAGGACGGCGTGGTCGTCCGGCACCGGGCCGTTCTCCACGGGGACGGGGCCCTCGCCGACGGGCACCACGCACATCAAGGTGCCGTGCAGCCCGAAGTACCTCGCCGGGACGTGCCCCCGTCCGGCGGCGGACGCCGCGTCGCGGGCGGCCCGGTCCGCGTCGTGGGCGCCGGCGGCGAGCGTGGTGGCCGCGAAGGCCGCCGACAGCAGCACGGTCACGGTGACCAGGGCGAGGCGGTTGTCGCCCTTGGCGATGTGCACGTGCCGCAGCCAGCCCGCGACCGCCGTGAAGAACAGCACGAACCCCAGGGCGAGGCCCAGCGGTTCGGCGGCTGCCGCGTACGGCCACAGGTCCCCGGCGGAGCGGACCGAGCCGGACGGGATGCCGAACCGGTCGAGGTAGAACGCCTGCATCAGCCGCCCGAGCCAGGTCACCAGCGACCACCCGACGGGCAGGGCGAGCGGCACCAGCCAGACCGCGTTCCGTGAGAACCACGAGTCGCGCAGGGCGAAGTGGACTCCCGGCGCGCACAGGAGGGCCACCGCCGCCAGGGGCCACCACAGGGGTTCCGCGTCCGCCCCGGAGGCCGCCCAGCCCAGCAGCGCCGCCGCGGCGGCGGCGCCGGCCACGCCGGGCAGCGTCCGCACCCGCAGCGCGGCACGGTGCGTCCCGGTGGCCGCCGGGACGTCCGTCTCGGGCGGTGCGGGCCGCAGTTCGTGGGCGTCCGGCGTGAACGCGGCTCCGCCGAGGGGACGTTCCGAAAGCTCCCGCTCGACGGCCTCCCGGGTGAGCCCGGACGGCAGCCGCAGCAGCCGGTGCGCGCCACGCCCGCCGCACGCGGCCCACCACCGTGCGAGCCGGTCGCGCCCTTCGCCGCCCGCGCCGGGACGGCGGATCACGCGGTACTCGGTCCGCGGGTCGTCCGGCCGCAGCAGCAGCGCCGCGTCCCGGACCCACAGGCCGAGCTGATGGGTCCTCGCCAGGCGTTCCACGGCCCCGCACGCCGCCTTCTCGGCCCGCCAGCGGGAGCCGTTCAGCCGTACCTCGACGACGAGCGCGACGCGGCTGCCGCCCGCGGTGGCGGGGGCGTCCTCACGGCCTGCGCGGCGCACCGCCCAGCCCCGCGCCTCCATCAGTCCCTGGGCGAGGGCGAGCTCGTCGGGCTCGTCGACGGCCTCGACCAGGAGACGTACGCGCTGGTTGAACGGGACCGCGGGGAGCGCCCCGGCCACCCCGGGGCGCTCCGCCCCCGGCTCCTGCGAGCGGCGGCGCTGGGCGGGAACGCGCAGCGGCACGGCCTAGTCCTCCTCCAGCCAGCCCTCGAACTCCTCCGCCAGTTCGTTCAGCGCGGCGGGGTCGAGTTCCTCGTCCTCGTCGTTGATGAGCAGGAGCCACTGGGCGTCCTCGGCGTCGTCCTCGCCGGCGAGGGCGTCACGCAGGAGCTGGGGGCGGGCGGGCAGGTCGAAGCGCTCGGTGGCTTCGTCGGCGGCCTCCTCCGCGGCATCGCGGTCGGGGAGGACGAGCACATGTCTGACGTCGGTCACCGGGACATTGTGTCGGACCCGCGTGGGATGCTGGACGGCGATGGCCAGGAACAGTACGACAGACAGCCCGCTCGCCCCGGTGACGATCGCGGTGGGGCAGGAGGACCTGCTCCTCGACCGCGCGGTACGGGAGGTCGTGCTGGCGGCGCGGGCCGCCGACGCCGACACCGATGTGCGCGACCTCACCCCGGACGCGCTCCAGCCGGGCACGCTGGCGGAGCTCACCAGCCCCTCGCTCTTCGCCGAGCGCAAGGTCGTGGTCGTACGGAACGCGCACGACCTGTCCGCGGACACCATCAAGGACGTCAAGGCCTATCTGGACGCCCCCGCCGAGGAGATCACGCTCGTCCTGCTGCACGCGGGCGGCGCCAAGGGCAAGGGTCTGCTCGACGCGGCCCGCAAGGCCGGGGCGCGCGAGGTGGCCTGTCCGAAGATGACCAAGCCGGCCGACCGGCTGGCCTTCGTCCGGCAGGAGTTCCGCGCGCTGGGGCGGTCCGCGACCCCCGAGGCCTGCCAGGCCCTGGTGGACGCCATCGGCAGCGACCTGCGGGAGTTGGCGAGCGCCTGCGCCCAGCT
Organism: Streptomyces sp. PA03-6a; assembly: GCF_033792765.1. Taxonomy (NCBI): domain Bacteria; kingdom Bacillati; phylum Actinomycetota; class Actinomycetes; order Kitasatosporales; family Streptomycetaceae; genus Streptomyces; species Streptomyces sp. PA03-6a. Next base: position 27,977 of record NZ_JARAVK010000070.1, read on the forward strand.
CGCCGCCGACGTGGAGGGCGCGATCGACGCGGCCGTGGTCGCCCGCTACTACACGGGCCGGGCCGAGGCCACCGGCTTCGAGGTCGCCGACCTCGCGGTGACCGGCCGCGCCGCCGAGGCACTGGAGCGGCTGCGCTGGGCGATAGCGGTCGGCCAGCCGCTGCCCGGCATCACGTTCGCGCTCGCCTCGGGCGTCCGGGCCATCGGCAAGCTCGCCTCCGCCCCGCGCGGGGCGCGCCCCGCGGACCTGGCGCGGGAGCTGGGCATGCCGCCGTGGAAGATCGACCGCGTCCGGCAGCAGATGCGCGGCTGGTCGGGGGACGGTGTCTCCGCCGCCCTGCGCGCGGTCGCCGAGGCCGACGCCGCGGTCAAGGGCGGCGGCGCGGACCCGGCCTACGCCCTGGAGAAGGCGGTCGTCGCCGTGGCCCGGGCCGCGCGGGCCCGCTGAGGGCCGCGGGCGGAGCCGGACATGCCGAAGGGCCCCGTACCGGGAGGTACGGGGCCCTTCGGGGGCCGCACCCGCGTGGCGAACGCAGGCCGCGTGCGGCCGGGACATCAAGGGTGCCGGTGGAGGAGCGGGTGAGAGGGACCGCTGTGTCCGTCACCGACGGGTACTGCTGCGGGAAGGCTCAGCCCTGGAGGCCGGCCACCTTGAGAGCCAGCGCCGACTTCTTGTTGGCGGCCTGGTTCTTGTGGATGACGCCCTTGCTCACGGCCTTGTCGAGCTTCTTGGAGGCGAGGCGCGCGGCCTCGGTCGCCTTCTCGACGTCGCCGGTGGCCACGGCCTCACGGGTGCGACGGATGGCGGTCTTGAGCTCGGACTTGACGGCCTTGTTGCGCAGGCGCGCCTTCTCGTTGGTCTTGTTGCGCTTGATCTGGGACTTGATGTTCGCCACGAAAGAGCCTTTTCAGGTTTGGTCTGATGGGGTCCGCGCCTCGGGTAAGAGGGCACGAGGCGCGACTGCCCAGGTTAGCAGTCGGCCGCCGCGCCGCCCAAACCGGTGGCCCGTGGCGGGTCCCGCGGCTCCTCCCGCACCGCCCGGCACGGCCGTGGGCCCCGGCCATGGGACTATGGGAGCCATACGTATCGATCCGACCAGAGGCGACAGGCGCCTCAAGAGACAGGACCCTGCGTGCCCGCGACCCCTTCGAACGTGCCGGAGCCGAGCCGTACCGACCCGGCGCTGATCCGCAATTTCTGCATCATCGCGCACATCGACCACGGCAAGTCGACCCTTGCCGACCGGATGCTCCAGCTGACCGGTGTGGTGGATCAGCGGCAGATGCGCGCCCAATACCTCGACCGCATGGACATCGAGCGCGAGCGCGGCATCACGATCAAGTCCCAGGCGGTCCGTCTGCCCTGGGCGCCCACCGCGGGCGCCGATGAGGGGAAGACCCACATCCTGAACATGATCGACACCCCGGGGCACGTGGACTTCACCTATGAGGTCTCCCGGTCGCTCGCGGCCTGTGAGGGCACCATCCTGCTGGTCGACGCCGCCCAGGGCATCGAGGCGCAGACGCTGGCCAACCTGTACCTCGCGATGGAGAACGACCTCACCATCGTCCCGGTGCTGAACAAGATCGACCTGCCGGCCGCGCAGCCCGAGAAGTTCGCCGAGGAGCTGGCCAACCTCATCGGCTGCGACCCCTCCGACGTGCTGCGGGTCTCCGCCAAGACCGGACTGGGCGTCGAGGCGCTGCTGGACCGCGTCGTGGAGACCGTCCCGGCCCCGGTCGGCGTCGCCGACGCGCCCGCCCGCGCGATGATCTTCGACTCCGTGTACGACTCCTACCGCGGCGTCGTCACCTACGTCCGGGTTGTCGACGGCCAGCTCAGCAAGCGCGAGCGCATCAGGATGATGTCCACCGGCGTGACCCACGAGCTGCTGGAGATCGGCACCAACTCGCCCGAGATGCTGTCGGCCGACGGCCTCGGCGTCGGTGAGGTGGGCTACCTGATCACGGGTGTGAAGGACGTCCGCCAGTCCAAGGTGGGTGACACGATCACCCAGCAGTCCAAGGGCGCCACCGAGGCGCTGGGCGGTTACAAGGACCCCAAGCCCATGGTGTTCTCCGGCCTGTACCCGCTGGACGGCTCCGACTACCCGGAGCTGCGCGACGCGCTGGACAAGCTGCAGCTCAACGACGCCGCGCTGGTCTACGAGCCGGAGACCTCCGCGGCCCTCGGCTTCGGTTTCCGCGTGGGCTTCCTCGGCCTGCTGCACCTCGACGTGATCCGCGAGCGCCTGGAGCGCGAGTTCGGGCTCGACCTGATCGCCACCGCGCCCAACGTGGTCTACCGGGTGGTGATGGAGGACGGCGCCGAACACGTCGTCACCAACCCCAGCGAGTTCCCCGAGGGCAAGATCTCCGAGGTGTACGAGCCGGTGGTGCGGGCCACGATCCTGGCGCCCACGGAGTTCATCGGCGCGATCATGGAGCTCTGCCAGACCCGGCGCGGCTCGCTGCTCGGCATGGACTACCTCTCCGAGGACCGGGTGGAGATCCGCTACACCCTCCCGCTCGCCGAGATCGTCTTCGACTTCTTCGACCAGTTGAAGTCCAAGACCCGCGGCTATGCCTCGCTGGACTACGAGCCCACCGGCGAGCAGACCTCCAGCCTGGTCAAGGTCGACATCCTGCTGCACGGCGACAAGGTGGACGCCTTCTCGGCGATCACGCACAAGGACGCGGCGTACGCGTACGGGGTGCGCCTGGTCGCCAAGCTGCGCGAGCTCATCCCGCGGCAGGCCTTCGAGGTGCCCATCCAGGCCGCCATCGGCTCCCGGGTCATCGCCCGCGAGACCATCCGCGCCATCCGCAAGGACGTCCTCGCCAAGTGCTACGGCGGTGACATCTCCCGTAAGCGGAAGCTGCTGGAGAAGCAGAAGGAGGGCAAGAAGCGGATGAAGATGGTCGGTTCCGTGGAGGTGCCGCAGGAGGCCTTCATCGCGGTGCTCTCCAGCGACGAGGGCGCGGCCAAGAAGAAGTAGCCGCGGCGGCTCGCCGGCGTGGTCCGACGCACCGCACAGGAAGGGCGCTTGTCCGATGACCGGGCAGGCGTCCTTTCGTATGAGCGGACCGGCATTCGGGTGATTGGCAAAAACCCCGGGCCGCGCGGTTTCTGGCGGGGATCGAGGACGTTACTCATCGTGACAGCGGCGAAAGGCGTCGCTGCGGAAGGGGAATGTGAAGTGAAGTACTCGAAGGCCGCGGCCGTCGTCGCCGGTTCCGTGATCGCGCTGGGCGCCGCCGGTGCCGCCGCGTCCCCCGCCTTCGCCGGGGAGGCCCTCCCGCTCGGCAACGGGCCGATGAAGATCCTGGACGCCAAGGACGAGGTCGCCAAGACCGGTCTGAAGGCGGTCACGGGCAAGACGAACGAGCTGCTCGGCGGTGCCGGCAAGACGGGGGGCACCAAGGGCATGATCGGCGGTCTGCCCATCGGCGGCTGAGCGCCGTACTCCCCGCGGTGCCGCCGACGGGTGGCCGGAGCGGCGGCCGGAAGGCGGGCTCCCCGGATTCCGGGCGGGCCCGCCATTATGTGTACGTACCATGTATCCGGTCGTCACGGTTGCATCGCGGTGGCCGCGGCCCCTTACCAAGCGGGCGCCGATTCCCTACTCTGATCACCACTCGTTAGTTACTCACGAGTCACCCAGCAAAGAGGCGGGCCCCCGGAGGTTGTCGTGACCGACACGCAGACTTTGATCGAGAACCGGCCGCCCTCCGTGGCGAACCTGTTCCTGGAGCGCGTCGAGGCGACGCCCGATGCCGAGGCGTACCGCTTCCCGGTGCCGTCGGCCGACGGCGGTCCGGAAGAATGGAGGTCGCTCACCTGGAAGCAGGCCGCGGACCGGGTCCATGCCATCGCCGCGGGCCTGATGGACCTGGGGGTGCGCCCCGAGGAGCGGGTGGCCATCGCCTCCGCCACCCGGGTCGAGTGGATCCTGGCGGACCTCGGCGTGCTCTGCGCCGGCGCCGCGACCACCACCGTCTACCCGAGCACCAACGCCGACGAGACGGCCTTCATCCTGGCCGACTCCGGCAGCCGGGTGCTGATCGCCGAGAACGCCGTGCAGCTGGCCAAGGCCGTCGAGCGCCGCGCCGAGCTGCCCGAACTGGCCCACGTCGTGGTCGTGGACGCCGAGGGCGCCGACCTCGGGGAGGACGGGTGGGCGCTCTCGCTGGCCCAGCTGGAGCAGCGCGGCAAGGTCTACCTGGAGAAGAACCCCGAGGCCGTCCGCAAGACCGTGGGCGACATCACCAAGGACCAGCTGGCCACCCTCATCTACACCTCCGGCACGACCGGCCGCCCCAAGGGCGTACGGCTGCCGCACGACTGCTGGGCGTACATGGCCCGCGCGATCCAGGCGAACGGCCTGCTGGAGGCGGACGACGTCCAGTACCTCTGGCTGCCGCTGGCGCACGTCTTCGGCAAGGTGCTCACCGCCGGGCACATCACCATCGGTCACGTGACCGCGGTCGACGGCCGCGTGGACAAGATCATCGAGAACCTGCCGGTCGTGCAGCCCACCTACATGGCCGCCGTCCCGCGCATCTTCGAGAAGGTCTACAACGGCGTCGCCGCCAAGGCCCGCGCAGGCGGCGCGGCGAAGTACCGGATCTTCAAGTGGGCCGTCGAGGTCGCCCGCGAGTACGCCAAGGTCACCCAGGACAACCGCCGCCGCACCGGCAACGCCGGCGCCCCCTTCGGGCTCTCCGCCAAGCACGCCGTCGCCGACCGCCTGGTGTACGCCAAGCTCCGCGACGCCTTCGGCGGCAAGCTGCGCGCCTGCGTCTCCGGCTCCGCCGCCCTGTCCCCGGAGATCGGCTACTTCTTCTCCGGCGCCGGCATCCACATCCTGGAGGGCTACGGCCTGACCGAGTCCAGTGCCGCCAGCTTCGTCAACCCCGGCGAGGCCTACCGGACCGGCACCGTCGGCAAGCCGCTGCCCGGCACCGAGGTCCGCATCGCGGAGGACGGCGAGATCCTGCTGCGCGGCCCCGGCATCATGCAGGGCTACCACGGGCTGCCCGAGAAGACGGCCGAAGTGCTGGAGTCGGACGGCTGGTTCCACACCGGTGACATCGGGGAGCTCTCCGCGGACGGCTACCTCACCATCACCGACCGCAAGAAGGACATCATCAAGAACTCCAACGGCAAGTACATCGCGCCGGCCGCGGTCGAGGGCCAGTTCAAGGCCGCCTGTCCGTTCATCAGCAACGTTCTGGTGATCGGCGCCGACCGCAACTTCTGCACCGCCCTGTTCGCCCTAGACGAGCCCACGATCCTCGGCTGGGCGAAGGAGAACGGCCTGGAGGGCAGGCCCTACGCGGAGGTCGTCGGCTCGGAGCAGGTGCGGGTCCTGATGGACGGCTACGTGCAGCGGGTCAACGCGGACCTGCAGCGCTGGCAGCAGATCAAGACCTTTCGCGTGCTGCCGCGCGACCTGGACGTCGAGCACGGTGACCTCACGCCGAGCCTGAAGCTCAAGCGGCCGGTCGTGGAGCGGGAGTTCAAGGACCTGATCGAGGACATGTACGCCGGCACGCGGGAGGACTGAGCGTCTCAGTCACCCACCCGGGGGCCCGGCAGGTCCACGTCGCGCAGCGCGTGTTCCAGCCGGGCCACGCGGCGGGCGAGCGCGGTGACGTCCGGACGGCCGTCGGCGGCGAGCTGCCGCTCGACGGCCGCGAGGCGCTGCTCGATCGCCTCCAGCCGGTCCCGGTCGCGCTCCAGAAGGCCCCGCAACTGGCGGGTCTTGTGGTGCAGTTCCAGGAAGACGGTCACCTTGGCGCGCAGCACCCAGGGGTCGAAGGGCTTGGTGAGGTAGTCCGCCGCGCCGGTGGCGTAGCCGCGGAAGGCGAAGGTGGTGTCCAGGACGTTCCCGGTCAGGAAGATGATCGGGATGTCCTTGGTCTGGTCGAGGCGCTTGATGTTCGCGGCGGTCTCGAAGCCGTCCATGCCTGGCATCAGGACGTCGAGCAGCACCACCGCGAACTCCTGGCGCAGCAGCGCCTTCATCGCCTCCTCCCCGGAACGGGCGCGCACCAGCGGCTGGTCGAGCGTGCCGAGGATGGCCTCCAGGGCGATCAGGTTGTCCTCCATGTCGTCGACGAGGAGGATGCCGGCCTTCCCCGTGACCGTGGCGGTGCCGCCCGGGGTCACGAGGTGGGCCTCGCGGGGCCGTCGGGGCCGCCGGGGCAGGACCGTTCGCCCTCCCGGCCCGCGTCGGGGTCGAGCAGCAGGTGCGCCGCGTGCAGCAACCGGTCCACGTCCACCGGTTTGGGCACGTAGTCGTTGGCGCCGCAGGCGATCGAGCGCTCCCGGTCGCCCGGCATCGCCTTCGCCGTGAGGGCGATGATCGGCAGCTCGGCGAAGCGCGGGGTGCGGCGGATGGCCTCGATCGTCTCGTACCCGTCCATCTCGGGCATCATGATGTCCATCAGCACGAGGGCGACGTCGGGGTTCCGCTCCAGGGTCTCGATGCCCTCGCGGCCGTTCTCCGCGTACAGGACGGGCATCCCGATCCGGCCCAGGACGTGGGTGAGGGCGAAGACGTTGCGGATGTCGTCGTCGACGATGAGCACGCGGTTGCCGGCCAGGACCCGGCCGGTGCGGCCGTCCCGCCACTCGTCGATCCGGTTCGAGGTGGGCCAGGTGTCCCCCGGCGCGACCGGGCCGGACGTCCGGCGCTCGGCGTCGTACGCCGCCGCCACGGGCACCGGGCCGCCTCCGGCCTCCGCTCCGCCGCCCGCGGGGCCGTGCTGCGGCTCGGGCTCGCCGGCGCCGCCGTGGCCCGCGTACACCGCCGGGACGTACAGCGTGAAGGTGCTGCCCCGGCCGGGCTCGCTCTCCGCGACGATGCGGCCGCCGAGCAGCCCGGCGATCTCCCGGCTGATGGACAGGCCCAGGCCGGTGCCGCCGTACTTGCGGTTGGTGGTGCCGTCGGCCTGCTGGAAGGCCTCGAAGATCACCGGGAGTTTCTCGCCGGGGATGCCGATGCCGGTGTCCCGCACGGCGAAGGCGATCAGGTCGTCGGCGCCCTCGCAGCGCGCCACCCGCAGTTCCACCCGGCCCTGGGAGGTGAACTTGATCGCGTTGGAGAGCAGGTTGCGCAGCACCTGCTGCAGCCGCTGCTCGTCCGAGAACATCTCGCGGGGCACGTCCTCGCTCACGGCGACGTCGAAGGTGAGCCCGCGGTCGAGGGTGACCGGGCGGAAGGTGGCGTGCACGTAGTCCAGCAGCTTGATCAGCGGCAGCTTCTTGGGACGGACGTCCATGCGGCCCGCCTCGATCTTCGACAGGTCCAGGATGTCGTTGATCAGCTGCAGCAGGTCCGAGCCGGAGCGGTGGATCGTGGTGGCGAAGTGCACCTCCTGCTCCGACAGATGACCGTCCGGGTTGTCCGCGAGCAGCCGGGCCAGGATCAGCAGCGAGTTGAGCGGGGTGCGCAGCTCGTGCGACATGTTGGCCAGGAACTCCGACTTGTACTGCGAGGAGGTGGCCAGCAGGGCCGCCTTCTCCTCCAGTTCGGCGTTGGAGCGCTGCAGCTCGGCCTGCTGCCGCTGGAGTTCGTCCGACCGCTCCTGCAACTGCTGGGCGAGCCGCTGGGACTCCGACAGCAGCGACTCCGTGCGGGAGTTGGCGATGATGGTGTTGATCGCCACGCCGATGGTGCTGACGAACTGGTCGAAGAAGGCCAGGTGGACGTCGGAGAAGCGGGAGAAGGAGGCCAGTTCGATGACGCCGAGCAGTTCGTCCTCGAAGAGGATGGGGATGATCACGACACTGGTCGGGGCGGCCTCGCCGAGACCCGAGGTGATGGTGATGTAGTCGGGTGGCGCCTCCTCCACGAGGATGCGTTTCTTCTCCAGCGCCGCCTGCCGCACCAGCCCGTGTCCGGGCATGCCGGGGGTGTCCACCGTGGCGCCCTGCGCCGAGCCGTACCCGGCGATGAAGGCCAGCCCGCGGGGGGCCCGGGGCTGGGCGGTGCCGCTCCGGCCGGCGTCGGTCTGGGCCAGGAAGAACGCCCCGTACTGGGCGTTCACCAGCGGGGTCAGCTCGCGCAGGATGAGGTCGGCGACCTCCATCAGGTCGCGGTGGCCCTGCATCAGGCCGGCCAGGCGGGCCAGGTTGGACTCCAGCCAGTCCTTGGCGCGGGTGGTCTCGCGGAGGTTGGCCACCATCAGGTTGACGTTGTTCTTCAGCTCGGCGACCTCGCCCTGCGCCTCGACCGCGATGCTGCGCGACATGTCGCCCTGGGCGACCGCGGAGGCCACCTCGGCGATGGCCCGCACCTGGGTGGTCAGGTTGGACGCCAGCTCGTTCACACCCGTCGTCAGGCGCTTCCACGTGCCGTACACGCCCTCCACCCGGGCCTGGCCGCCCAGCTGGCCCTCGCTGCCGACCTCACGGGCGACCCGGGTCACCTCGGAGGAGAAGGACGACAGCGTGTCCACCATCGTGTTGATGGTCGTCTTCAGCTCCAGGATCTCGCCGCGCGCGTCCACGTCGATCTTCTTCGACAGGTCGCCCTGGGCAACGGCGGTGGCGACCTGGGCGATGTTCCTGACCTGGGAGGTCAGGTTGTCGGCCATGAAGTTGACGTTGTCGGTGAGGTCCTTCCAGACGCCGGAGACGCCGCGGACCTGGGCGCGGCCGCCGAGCCGGCCCTCGGTGCCGACCTCGCGGGCGACCCGGGTCACCTCGTCCGCGAAGCCGCGGAGCTGGTCGACCATCGTGTTGATGGTGTCCTTGAGCTCCAGGATCTCGCCGCGGGCGTCGACCGTGATCTTCTTCGACAGGTCGCCGTTCGCCACCGACGTGGTCACCTGGGCGATGTTGCGGACCTGCGAGGTGAGGTTGGACGCCATGAAGTTGACGTTGTCGGTGAGGTCCTTCCAGACGCCGGAGACGCCGCGGACCTGGGCCTGACCGCCGAGGTTGCCCTCGGTGCCGACCTCGCGGGCGACGCGGGTCACCTCGTCGGCGAAGGCGGAGAGCTGGTCGACCATCGTGTTGATGGTCGACTTGAGCTCCAGGATCTCGCCCTTGGCCTCCACGGTGATGGTCTTGCCGAGGTCGCCCTGGGCGACGGCGGTGGCGACCTGGGCGATGTTCCTGACCTGGGAGGTCAGGTTGTCGGCCATGAAGTTGACGTTGTCGGTGAGGTCCTTCCAGACGCCCGAGACGCCGCGGACCTGGGCGCGGCCGCCCAGCTGGCCCTCGGTGCCGACCTCGCGGGCCACCCGGGTCACCTCGTCGGCGAAGGCGGAGAGCTGGCCCACCATCGTGTTGATCGTCGACTTCAGCTGCAGGATCTCGCCCTGCGCGTCGACCGTGATCTTCTGCGAGAGGTCGCCGTTGGCGACCGCCGTGGTCACCTGGGCGATGTTGCGGACCTGCGAGGTGAGGTTGGACGCCATGAAGTTGACGTTGTCGGTGAGGTCCTTCCAGACGCCGAAGACGCCGCGGACCTGGGCGCGGCCGCCCAGCCGGCCCTCGGTGCCGACCTCGCGGGCCACCCGGGTCACCTCGTCGGCGAAGGCGGAGAGCTGGTCCACCATCGTGTTGACGGTGAGCTTGAGTTCCAGCAGCTCACCCGTCGCCTCGACCGTCACCTCGCGGGTCAGGTCGCCCCGCGCCACCGCCGTCGTCACCAGCGCGATGTCGCGGACCTGGGCGGTCAGCCGGGCGGCCATCGTGTTGACCGCCTCGGTCACGTCCCGCCAACTGCCCGAGAGCCCACGCACCTTGGCCCGGCCGCCGAGCCGGCCCTCGGTGCCGACCTCGCGGGCGACCCGGGTCACCTCACCGGTGAACAGCGACAGCTGGTCCACCATGCGGTTGACCGCCCGGCCGAGCCTGCGCAGGTCCCCGCGGAGCGGCCGGCTGCCGTCGTGCAGGTCCACCCGCTGCGTCAAGTCGCCGTCCGCCACGGCGTCCAGCACCCGGGTGGCGTTGGCCGCCGGGATGACCAGCGCGTCGATCAGGGAGTTCGCCGCCTGCACGCTCATCGCCCAGGAACCCTGGCCCGGGCTGTCCGCGAGCCGCTCGTCCAGCCTGCCCCGGCGTACGACCTCCCGCTTGACCCGGCCCAGTTCGGCGGAGAAGTGCTGCTCCCGCGCGACGATCCGGTTGAACGTTCCGGCGAGTTCGGCCAGTACCCCTTCGGCACCGTCACCCAGCCGCACCCGGAAGTCGCCGTCGCACAGGGAGCGCATCGCCGTGAGCAGCGGCCGCAGTTCCGCCGTGCGTATCCACTCACCGTCCGGCGGCGGGTCGACGACACGCGGACGCGCAGGAGTCGCGGTTTTCGGGGCGGGAACAGCCGATTTAAGAGCCATGACGGCCTTCTTCGGTGACTCGGCGCTTATGAGCGCGCTCAGTCTGTCACGCTGTGCGTGCCGTTAAGGGCGCAATGCCGGATCTGCTCGGGAGCCGCACAGTGGGGCCAGATTCCATGCCACGGGAGTTCGTTTCCCGTACCAGCCTGCCCGGCAACCAGCTGGCGGCCTCCGCGGCACGGAAGTTCGTCCGCGCCGCGCTGGCCGAATGGACCACGGAGGAGCCGTGGCCGGCCGAGAGCATCGGTGACCACCTCGTGGACGACGCGGTGCTGCTCGTGAGCGAACTCGTGACGAACGCGGTCATCCACGCCGGCACCACGGTCGAGCTGCTCTGCCGGCTGGAGAGCGCGGCACCGGGCGCACGCGAGGACGGCGGCCTGGTCGTCGAGGTCTCCGACCACCACCCCGCCCGGGTCGTCCGCGACCGGGCCGAACTCGCCCGCGAGGGCCGCGACGGCGGGCGCGGCCTGCAGCTCGTCTCCGCGCTCTCCGAGGAGTGGGGCATCACCTACCGGCGCGACCTCAAGACCATCTGGTGCCGGCTGACCGCCGCCCGCGAACCCGGGGAGACGCTGCCTCCGGCGCCCGAGGCCGAGCGCGCCCTGCTGCGCGGACTGCGCGCCACCGAGATCCTCGCGCCCATGGCGCACCGCCTCCCGCGGCGGCACGACAGCGAGTGGATCAACCGCGGCTCGCTCTCCTTCCTCGCCGAGGCCTCCGACCTGCTCGCCGGGCAGCTCGACGAGGACATGGTCGCCTCCCTCGCCGGGCAGCTGCTGGTGCCCCGGCTCGCCGACTGGTGCGCCGTCTGGCTCACCGGGGACGGGCCCGAGGGCTCCGAGCCGCGCCTGGCACGCGTCTGGCACGCGGTGGAGGGCCGCATCGACGGGCTCCGCATGGTGCTGGAGAAGGAACCGCCGCCGCCCGGCTCCCGCCCCGGCGCCGTGCCCTGGCCGTGGCCCGCCGTCGCCCACGGCACGGAAGCGGTCGGCGCGGCACTCGCCTGCCCCCTGGTCACCGGCGGCCGCCGGCACGGCACGCTGCTCCTCGGGCGCACGGGGCTGATGCGCTTCCCCGACGAGGTCATCGGTCTCATCGAGGACTTTGCGCGTCGCGTCGCGCTCGCGGTGGGCACCGCCCGCCAGTACACACGGCAGGCCATGATCAGCCGGGTCCTGCAGCGCGGCCTGCTGCCCGCGGGGCTCGGCGCGGTGCCGGGCGTCGACACGGCCGTCGTCTACGAGCCCACGCGTGCCGACGTCGTCGGCGGCGACTTCTACGACCTCTTCCCCGCGGGCGGCGGCCGCTGGTGCTTCGCCCTCGGCGACGTCCAGGGCCACGGCCCGGAGGCCGCGGCGGTCACCGGCCTCGCCCGGCCCGTCATGCGGCTCCTCGCGCGCGAGGGGTACGGCGTCGCGGAGGTCCTCGACCGGCTCAACCGCGCCCTGTCGGACGAGGCCGCGGCAGCCACGCTCGGCGACGCGCTCGGGCCGGGGTGGGACGCGGGGCCGCGCTTCCTGTCCCTGCTGTACGGGGAGATCGTCCCGGAGGCGCCGGATGGGCCGCAG
>NZ_JARAVK010000071.1:0-39690 GCF_033792765.1 Streptomyces sp. PA03-6a
ACCTGTGCCTTTTTGTGGGGGGGGGGTGATGTTTTTAACCCCCCAGTCCCGCCCGGAGCGCGAGAACCCGGCGCCACGGCGCGATCCCCGGGCTGCTGTACCGGCCCGCGGTGCCCGCCGACCCGGAGAAGGTGCAGGAGGTCGACCTGCGCGTGGAGGCCTGGGCCCGCGCCAACGAACTGTTCCCGGCGGCTTGGCAGGGCGACTTCGCCGGCTTCCAGTTCGGCCGTGCCGTCGTGCTCCAGCACCCCGGGGCCGCCGACCTGGAGCGCCTCACTGCCGCAGGGAAGCTGCTGCTCGCCGAGAACATCGTCGACTCCTGCTACTGCGAGGAGGACGAGGGCCGCGGGGGAGCGCGCAACGGCCTCGGCGGACGACTGGTCATCGCCCAGTCGGCACTCGACCCGTACCACGGCACCCCCGCTCTGGAGGAGGAGTGGCGACGCGGTGTCCGGGCGGACGGCCCGCTGCGCTCCTACCACCTTGCGCTGCGGGACTTCGCCGTCCTGGCCACACCCAGCCAGACCGACCGGTTCGTGCACGACGTCGCCCGGCTGCACCTGGGCTACCTGGCCGAGGCCGCCTGGGCGGAGACCCGGTACGTGCCGCAGGTCTGGGAGTACCTCGTGATGCGGCAGTTCAACAACTTCCGCCCCTGCCTGTCCATCGTGGACGCCGTGGACGGCTACGAACTGCCCGAGCAGGCCTACGCTCGCCCCGAGATCCAGCGGATCACGGCGCTGGCCTGCAACGCCACGACGATCGTCAACGACCTGTACTCCTTCACCAAGGAACTGGCGAGCGACCCGTCACACCTCAACCTGCCCCAGGTCGTCGCCGCCAACGAGCGGCGCGGGCTGAAGGCCGCCTACCTCCGGTCGGTCGAGATCCACAACACGATCATGGCGGCCTTCGAAGAGGAATCGGCCCTGCTTTCCGCCACCTCGCCCCTCGTGGAGCGCTACGCCCGGGGGCTCGCCGCCTGGGTGTCCGGCAACCACGAGTGGCACGCCACCAACAGCCACCGCTACCACCTGCCCGACTACTGGTAACCGCCGCCTGTGACCCACCGGCACATGGCACCTGCACGACGAGGAGCAACAGTTGACCCACGCCCCTGCCGCCCGGCCCGCGGTCCTTCCGGTCCCGGCCCAGTCCACCTACCAGAGCCGGATCGCGGACTACTGGAACGCCGAGGAGAACCCGGTCAACCTCGAACTCGGAAAGATCGACGACCTGTACCACCACCACTACGGCATCGGTGAGGCCGACACCTCGGTCCTCGACGAACCCGATCCCGGCCGGCGGCGCAAGCGCATCACCGCCGAACTGCACCGCCTGGAGCACGCCCAGGCCGAACTGCTCGCCTCCAACCTGGGGGACCTCTCCGCGGACGACCGCGTCTTCGACGCGGGCTGCGGACGGGGCGGCGGCAGTGTCGTGGCGCACCTTCGCTACGGCTGCCACGCCGACGGGGTCACCCTCTCCACCAAACAGGCCGACTTCGCCAACGACCAGGCCCGTGTCCGGGGCATCGACGACAAGGTCCGCTACCACCACCGCAACATGCTCGACACGGGCTTCGAGACCGGCGGGTACGCGGCGTCCTGGAACAACGAGTCCACCATGTACGTCGAGCTGGACCTGCTGTTCGCCGAGCACGCCCGCCTGCTGCGCCGCGGCGGACGGTACGTGACCGTCACCGGCTGCTACAACGACACCTACGGTCAGGCCTCGCGCGAGGTGTCCCTGATCAACGCGCACTACATCTGCGACATCCACCCGCGCTCCGCGTACTTCCGGGCGATGGCGCGCCACCGTCTGGTACCGGTCCACGTGCAGGACCTGACCGAGGCCGCGATCCCCTACTGGGAGCTGCGCAAGCAGGCGGACCACCTGGTCACCGGCATCGAGGACACGTTCCTGACCGCCTACCGCAACGGCAGCTTCCAGTACCTGCTCATCGCGGCCGACCGGGTCTGACCCTTCTGCACGGCGACACCCACGGGCAACCGCCCCTCACCGGCGCGTGCCAATCGCGCCGGTGAGGGGCAGCCGTTACGGCAGCGCGGCCCACGCTCCGACCCGGATGCTCCCGTTGCGGGTCAGGTAGGCGATGGCTGCGCCTCCCGGTCCGTGTCGGTGCCGGGAGCGACCGGGTGGCCGGGGGTCAGGGAGTGGATGCGTGGTATCGGCGAGGGCAGCAGCCAGAGCAGCGACAGCGCTCCGCCGACGGCAGCGACGAGGAGCGTCACCCGGAGGCCGATGAGGGTGGCGAGGAGCCCGCCGAGGACGGCGCCCACGGGGCGTACGCCGTAGTTGATCGTGCTGTACGCGCCGGCCACCCGGCTGCGCATGCCGTCGGGGATCACTGCCGCCTGAAGGGAGTTGAGGTTGACGTCGAAGAGCATGACGCTGACGCCGGAGAGGAACTGGGCCAGGGCCAAGGCTCCGGCGCGAGCCCACAGGGGGCCGCCCGCGGCAGCGGCGATGGCGATCGGTGCCGGGAACAGCACAGCGCCCACGGCGATGCTGCGGCCGATGCCGAGCCTTCGTGAGACCTTCGGCGCGATCACCGCGCCGAGGAGCGAGCCGGTGGCGCCGATCCCCAAGGCCATGCCGATGGCTGCGGCGGTCAGTCCGAGGTTCCGGCTGGCGAACAGCACGATCAGCCCGCTGCCCGCGACGAAGGTGAAGAAGTTGATGGTCGCCACGCACCCGAGGCCCGGCCGCAGCACCGGGTGACGGATGACGAACGCCAGTCCCTCCCTGGCACGCCGCAGCAGCGGGGGTGTCGCTCGGTCAGGGACGGCCGACACTTCGTCCATCGAAACCCGGCCGACCAAAAGCGCGGACGCCAGGAACGTCAGGGCATCGACGACGACGGCGACGGGAGCGGTCAACGCCTGGACCAGAGCACCACCGATCGCCGGGCCGGCGACGTATGACGCCGACCGGCTGGTACTGAGCTTGCTGTTCGCGTCCACGTAGGACGACCGGGGCACCAGGTGGGCGAAGAACGGGGGATAGGCGGTGTTGAACAACACCGCTGCGGCGCCGGTCAGTAACGCCACGGCGTACAACTGCCCCAGCGTCACAGCCCCCAGCACATGGGCGGCGGGGAGGGAGAGCAGTACTGCGGCGCGCGCCAGGTCGGCGAGAACCATCAGGCGCCGCTTGTGGATGCGGTGGTCGACCCAGGCACCGAGGACGATCCCGAGCAGGTTCGGGGCCCAGATGAGCGCGGTCAGCCACGCCACCTGATGGGCCGAAGCGTGCAGCGCCCCCACCGCGATCAGCGGCAGGGCCAGTTCGGTGATCCGGTCGCCGAACTGCGAGACCGACTGGCCGGCCCAGAAGCGACGGAACCGCTGGTCACGCCAGAGCGATACGGGTACGGCCTGGTCTGCGGCGCTCATGACGTCCCGCCGGTCTGCTCCTCGGCGCCCTCGGGCAGGGCGTAACGCAGCAGCCGGACGCCGCGGGCGTCGGCCGGACGCGCGGCCTCGTCACGCATCACGTAGGGCGCGAGGACGCGTTCGATCGCGTCCTCGATGGCGGCGAGTTCGTCGGCGGAGACGACGACACGGGTGTTGGCCAGCCCCGCACGCCGCAGCCACGCCGGTTCGAGGCCGGGCTCGACCTCGGCAGCCCACCGGTTCGCCAGGTCCGTGGAGCGCACGAACATCTCCCGGGACAGGACCCGCGCGGCCGTCCTGCCCTCCTCGTCCTCCGGGTCCTCCGGCGCCTCGAACCGGAAGCCGCGCGCCACCGCCTCCCACCGCCGCTGACGACGGTCCGGGCCGGGCTCGGCATCGCGGACCAGCCCGAAGCCCGCCAGATGCCGCAGATGCCAGCTGGTCACGGACGGGGTCGCCCCCACATCGGGCGCGAGTTGTGTCGCCGTCGCCGGCCCATGCCGCTGAAGGCGTTCGAGGATCGCCAGCCGCACAGGGTGCGCCAGCGCCCGCATCGCCCGCGGATCAGTGATCTCGACATCGCCCAGACGGTTACCGGCATCCATGACGTGAGAGTATCCTCTCACATATTGTGAGAGTCAAGTCTCACATCTCCGTTCCGGGCCGCTGTCGGTGCGCGGGAGATTCAGGTACGGGTGCCGGAGGACAGGTCGCGCACGGGCGATGACTTTGCGCCGGAGCCGGAGTCTCCTTCGTGAATGCCGTTGCCGCAGAGCGCGACCCGTGACAGGAGACCTGGCCATATGACTGATCCGGAAGTGACAGCAGACCGCAGCCGCGGGACCGGGGTCTGGCCCCTGATCCACGCCGAGCGAGCGGCGCTGGCGGCCGATCTCGCGGATCTGACGGACGAGCGCTGGGCAACGCCGTCGTTGTGCGCCGGCTTGACGGTACGTGAGGTGCTGGCGCACGTGACCGCGGGCGCGAGCCTCAATGCCGTGCGCTGGATGGCGGGAGTGATCCGCTGCAGGTTCGACTTCGACAAGCAGGTGGCCATGCGGCTGGCCGAGCAGCTGGGCACGACTCCGGCCGAGACCCTCGAACGATTCCGGCATGTCATCCCGAGCACCACCAAGCCTCCCTTGCCCGCCATCGCGATGCTGGGCGAGACGATCGTGCACGGAGAGGACATCCGGCGCCCGCTGGGCATCCGGCACGACCACCCGATCCAGGTCCTCACGCAGGTCGCCGAGTACTACCAGGGTTCGGACCTCGTGGTCCTCGCCAAGGGCCGCATCGGCGGACTGCGACTCGTCGCGGACGACGGCCCGTTCGCCACCGGTTCCGGGCCGCTCGTGTCCGGCCCCACCGTGGCCCTGATCATGGCCACGACCGGGCGCGCGACCTACTGCGACGACCTCGAAGGCCCCGGTGTGGAGCTCCTCCGCAGTCGCTGCGGGGCTACGTGACGTGTGGAGTGCTTTTCAGGCCCGTACGCGGGCGCTGCGGGGGCTTCACAGCCCCCGCAGCGCCGGCCGGGCCATGCTCAGCCGCGGTGGGTCTCCAGCAGCCGCAGCCAGACTTCGCCGAGGGTCGGGAAGGCGGGGACGGCGTGCCAGAGCCGGTGGAGGGGCACCTCGCCCGCGACCGCGATGGTGGCCGAGTGCACCAGTTCCCCGACGCCGGGGCCGGCGAAGGTGACGCCCACCACGGTGTTGCGGTCGGTGTCGACGAGCATGCGGGCCTTGCCGCGGTAGTCCTCGCCGTACTGGTGGGCGCCGGCGACGTGGGCGAGGTCGTAGTCGACGACCTTGATGCGGCGCCCGCTCTGCTCGGCCTCGCGGCTGGTCAGGCCGACGGAGGCGACCTCGGGGGTGGTGAAGACGACCTGGGGGACGGCCGCGTGGTCGGCGGTGGCGACATGCGCGCCCCAGGGAGCGTCGTCGACGGGCTCCCCGTTGGCACGGGCGCCGATGACCGTGCCGGCGATCCGGGCCTGGTACTTGCCCTGATGCGTCATGAGCGCACGGCGGTTGACGTCGCCGACGGCGTAGAGCCAGCCGCCGTCGACGCCGGTGACACGGAAGGTGTCGTCGACGGTCAGCCAGTCGCCGGGGGTGAGACCGACGGTCTCCAGGCCGACGTCGCGGGTCTGCGGGGCGCGGCCGGTCGCCAGCAGGATCTCGTCCGCGGCCAGTTGCCCGCCGTCGGAGAGCGTGATCCGCACCTCGCCGTCTTCGCCGCCCTCGCGGGCCAGGGAGGTGACGGTGGTGTTGAAGCGGATGTCGACGCCGGCTTCGCGCAGTCCGTCGGTGACCAGCTCGCCGGCGAACGGTTCCATCCGCTCGAGGAGTCCGTCGTCGAGGACGAGCATGGTGACCTGGGAACCGAGCGCCTGCCAGACGGTGGCCATCTCGACGGCGACCACACCGCCGCCGACGACGGCGAGGCGGCCGGGCACCTCGTCGGCGCTGGTGGCTTCGCGGCTGGTCCAGGGGCGGACGGTGTCGAGTCCGGGGATCGGGGGCAGGGCGGCGCGGGTGCCGGTGGAGACGGCGACGGCGTGCCGGGCGGTCAGGGTGACGGTGTCGCCCTCAGGGGTCTGCACGGCCACCTGCTTGGGGCCGGTGAGGCGGCCGTGGCCGCGTACGAGGTCGACGGAGACCGAGTTCAGCCAGTCGACCTGGTCCTCGTCCTTCCAGTACGAGGACATCTTGTCGCGGTGTGCGAGGACCGCCTCGACGTCCAGCGGGCCGGCCACCGCCGGATTGAGTCCGGGTACGCGGCTCGCGTCCGCCCGCACCACCACCGGTCGCAGCAGGGCCTTGCTCGGGTCGCAGGCCCAGAACGAGCACTCGCCGCCGAGGAGTTCGCGTTCCACGATCACGGCGCTGAGACCTGCGGCGCGGGCGCGTTCGGCCACGTTCTCGCCGACCGGCCCCCCGCCGATGACGATCACGTCGTAGGTGCGGGTCGTCTCGTTCATCACTGCTGCGTTCCTCACTGTCTCGTTCCTCATTGCTTCCGTGACTCGGTCGGACGTTCTGGCGGCCGCGGCCCATCGCCGGCCGCGGCCGCCGGTCGGCCCCGTGGCAACCGGACCGCCGGGCGGCGGAGAGCACCCTTGCGCTCGCCCGGCGGTCCGGTGTCTGTCTTGGGCCCGGATGCGGCCCGTTGCGGCCCTTGGACGGTGGCTTCGTGGGGTGGTCAGCGGCCGGGCAGGCGCTGCGAGACCTCCTGGAGCACCCAGCCGTTCCCGTCCGGGTCGCTGAAGGTGAGGAAGGAGCCGTAGGAGGCGCGCTCGGGATGCAGTCCGGCCAGCTGCTTCTGGCCGACACGGTCGTAGGTGACGTCCCCGCCCTCGTGGCCGTGGTACAGCAGCCCGCCGGCGTCGTGGAAGATCTCGCTGACCTCGATGCCGCGGCCGACGAGCTCCGCGCGGGCCTCCTCGATGTCGGAGACGATGAGATACAGGCCTTGGAACGAGCCGGGTGCGATAGGAGTCATTCCCTCGCCGAAAATGATCGAGCACTCGGAGCCGGGCGGAGTGAAGTGCACGACCCGGAATTCCTCGTTGGCCGTGTAGTCGACGTCCAGGCGGAATCCGACCTTCTCGTAGAAGGCCTTGGCCCGGTCGGTGTCGGAGACGGGCAGCACGATCATTTCGAGCTTCAGGTTCATGGGGAAGTCCTTGGTTCTTGACGACTGCGTGCATTCCAGAGAACCAGCCGGAAGGGCGCCCCGGAGCGGTCGGGCAGGCCTGCCTTGGCCCTGGCCTGCTGGTCCAGGTACTGGCAGGTCCCCCCAGCGCCATCGCCGAGTCATGAGTGGTGAGCGGCTTCGCGAGCAGGCAGCGTGACCTTGTTGACGCGGCTCCGGGATGGCTCCTGAACGGCAGCGGAGCATCGCCCCCCTGATCGGAGGCGCCTGCGGGCCGGACAACGGTGGTCGGTGTGGGCAGCTCGCGGCAGCGGCTGTCGGACCGTGTGCACGGCCGCAGCGGTAACCAGCCTCAGCAACCCGTTCCGGGCTCGTGGGCACCTGTTCCCTGAAACGGAACCCGCTCGGCGGCCCACTTTCGCGACGATTCATGAAGGCGAATATCGAATCCGCCCTCTCTTACGCGCCAGTATTATCGAAAAGCGCCAACTTCCAGGTGGCCCGGGCCAGTGGTTCTTCGTGAGCGCTTTGCGAGTCTTTATATTCCTTCATAGCCACGACGCAAGTCGACAGGGTATGACCTGTACCTTGCCAAGAGGGCGGCAAATAGCTTGGCAAGGTCTTGTAGGAGGCCTAATAGATCAGGGAGTCCAGTAGTCGCAGGCGTTGCGCAGAATCGGAGCCGTGTGCGGCGCCGAGGAAGACGACGCGTTGTCCGGAGTTCTCCCCCACTTCCAAGGTTTCCTCGTTCAGAGTCAGGCGGCCGACCATGGGGTGGTCGATCTCGTACACTCCGTGCGTGCATTGACTGACCGGGTGGGCTGCCCAGAATCGGGCGAACTCCGGACTCTTGATGCTCAGCCCGCCGATCAACTCCGCGAGCTGATTATCGTCAGACAAGTCGGCGGTGGCCATGCGCAGGTAGGCAGCCACATCGCGGACCTGATCGGCCCAGTTGACCATGAGGTCGCGCATCGCCGGTTCGAGGATCACCTGTTTGGCCAGGTTGACCCGCTGCCCCTGAGTGAGGCCGAAGAGCGCATAGCCGAGCCTGTTCGCGCCGAGTAGATCCATATGTCGCCCGACGATCAGCGCCGCCTGCTCGCTGTTGCTCATGACCAGTGCGAGGAGCGAGTCGCGGATCTTTTCGGGCCCGGGGTTTCGCTGGGAGAATTTCCCGGGCGAGACCAGACGCAGAAGGTGGAGTCGCTCGCTGTCTTTGAGGCGCAGTGCGTTGGCGATAGCTTCGATTACCGATTCGGAAAGTTGATGGCTTTCTCCCTGCTCGATGCGGGCGTAGTAGTTCACACTCACACCCGCGAGCAGCGCCACCTCCTCGCGCCGCAAGCCCGGAACACGCCGAACTGTCCCATATGTCGGAATATCCAGTTCGGCGGGGGTCAGCGCGGCCCGCCGCGACCGCAGGAAGTCGCCGAGTTCCGTGTTCCGCTGCTCGCTCATGCCCCCCATCCTGCTCCTCCAACCCGCGGGACAGCCAACCCACGCCATGGGTACCCACAATGTGGTGAGGCGCCGCACCCACCCGCTGGGCCAGTCTCTGAGGCATGGCCAAGCAGCCCACCTGTGTCACGTGGACCCGTCGCCGGCGAGATCGTCGCCACGCTGCGGGCTGGAGTGGCACACGTGTGGCCGCGCTGGCACTAGTCCCACCGAACTTCGGTAAATGATTGTGAGGGCACCCATGCAACAGAAGCTCGCAGGCCAAGTCGCACTGGTGACAGGCGGATCGCGCGGGATGGGGGCAGCCATTGCCGTCAGGCTCGCGGCCGACGGCGCCGACGTGGCATTCAGCTATGCGGCCGATCCCGAGAAGGGCAAGAAGACCCTCGCGGCAATCGAAGCGACCGGCCGTCGCGGATTGGCTGTCCAGGCCGACCAGGCCGACCCCGGGCAAGCAAAGGATCTTATCCACCAGGTCGCTGATCACTTCGGTCGACTCGACATCCTTGTCAATAATGCTGGAGTGCATGTCACGGGAACAGTCGATGCGCCGGATCGCGACCAGAGCCAATTTGACCGTCAGTTGGCCATCAACCTTCAATCGGTTGTCAGTATGGTGGTCGCTGCGGTCCCCCTCCTTCCGGAGGGAGGGCGGATCGTCTCCATCGCATCCAATGGATCCGCCACCACCACGGTGCCCTTCCCCGGTCTCTCCGACTATCTGGCGACGAAGGCTGCGGTCGTCACCTACACCAAGGGCTGGGCGCGCGATCTCGCCCCACGCGGCATCACCGTCAACGCGATTCAGCCCGGCGCGATAGACACCGATATGAACCCGGCCGATGCGGAAGATGCCTCCTTCGTCACATCACTCACCCCGATGGGGCGGTTCGGGCGCCCCGAGGAGATCGCCGCCGCTGTCTCCTTCCTCGTCGGGCCGGAGGCTGCATTCATCACCGGAGCCAGCCTTCCGGTCGACGGCGGTTTCAGCTGCTGACCACCGCGGGCTCGCGGGCGGCTCGGATGGGTCTTCGGTGCGGGCTCCCAGTCGGTGGCGGACTTCGAGTTCGGCGATCGACCGGTCGGGGGTGTTGGTGGCGAAGCAGGTGATCCGCATACCGTCTGCGCCGGAGATCCTTAACCGGGTGCCGGGACGGGCGTTCCTTGCGGACGATCAGCCGCATTCCCTTGGGCCGGCCGTCCAGGACATCGCTGGCCAGTTCGGCGGCCCAGGCCCCTTCACGGATGTCGCCGTCGGTCTCGATGGCCAGTGTCCAGGCCGGCTCGGGGACTTTCAGGACGTGGTGGTGCCGCCGGCGGAGTCCGTGCGGATGAGTGTCTGCCGTCCTCGCCTGTAGGTCTTCGGTCGTTGGGTCCGGGCGAGTCGGTGGTGGTGATGTGGTCGGTGGCCGTGTTCTGGGCCGAAGACGGCGGCTCTCACCGCAGAATCGTCGCGTCCGCGAGGCGGCCCCCGCCCAGCGCGACCGCAAGGGCCATGTCCAGGAGGATCTTGCCGGGATCGTGGACGGCCCACGGTTTGCGCCACGGAGCCAGAGCAGCGGATAGGCATGTACCACCCGTTACGCTCCTTCGCCTGAGAAGTGCTTCTTTCCACGGCACGATCCGGACCCTCAAGAAGTCCTATCGTTCCAGGTCAGGAGCACTTCTCGCGTTTGTGGTCAAGCGTTGGACAGGCCGCCTCATGAAAGCCCGAGGTCAGGTCTTCCGCAGTGTTGCGCACCCGCGCCGGCCGGACCGGCACCCCGGACCCAGGTGACCGCCGACCGCCCGGGCGCCGGACACCGATCGGCGACCGGCACGGCTGACGAATGTGCACCAGCTGCGGCCGGCCCGCACGGGCGAACCCGAACGGACCGGTGCGCAGCTGTTCAATCCGCTGCGGCAGCTGATCGACTCGGTCAACGACCCCCTCAGGGGCCGGCTGGACCTCGAACGCCACCGTGCTGCACACCCGGCGGCGTGGCCCACCGCATCCTGCAGCGACTCCTCGCCCTGACCGCCGCCATCCGGCACAACCACCACCTGCGCGTGGGTGAAGCCCCTCGTTCCTAGGCGACCGTGAGCACGATCTTCCCCTGGATGTGCCCTCGGGCGGCGCGTTCGTGCGCGGCTCGGGCATCCGTGAGCGCAAACGTGCTGTCGATCGCGACGCGGACCGTGCCCGCGTCGAGCAGGCGTGCCAGCTCGGCGAGCTGCGCGCCGTTCGAGCGGACCTGGGTGCCCGTGACGGTGACGCCCAGCTTCGCGGTCTCCTCTTCGTCGAATTCGCCGAAGAACACGGGGAACTGGGAGCCGCCGCGCTTGAGCGTGCGCAGGAAGCGCTTGCTGTGGGGGCCGCCAACGGCGTCGAGGACGAGGTCGACGTCGTGCACGAGTTCCTCGGGACGGTTCTTGGTGTAGTCGATGAACTCATCGGCGCCGAGTTCGCGCAGGAAGGATTCGTGTGCGCCCGACGCCACCGCGATGACGCGTGCGCCCTTCCATTTCGCCAGCTGAAGCGCGAAGTGTCCCACGCCGCCCGCGGCGCCGTTGACGAGCACCGTCGTGTCGGCGTCGAGTGGCACCGGACGGTGCTGCGCCGCCTGGAAGGGCGACGGGTGATCGTGGCCGAGCTCGATCAGGAACTGCCACGCCGTGAGCCCGGCCATGGGCGCCCCGGCGGCGTGCGCGTGATCGATGCCGGCCGGCTTGAGCGCGAGATCCGACGCGGGCGCGGCCACGTACTCGGCGTAGGTGCTGCCGTCGAAGCTGGGGAAGCGAAGGAGACCGAAGACCTCGTCCCCGACGGAGAAGCCGTCCACATCCGCGGGGACGGCCTCGACGACGCCCGACAGGTCCGTCCCCGGAATCACGGGCAGGCTGAACTTCGGCCGCACCTCCGGAGGCAGGTTCGACATCCCGTCGCGCAGGTACCAGTCGGGGGGATTGACGCCGACCGCGTGCACGCGAACGAGCACCTCGCCCGGCCCCGGCTCGGGCATCGGCACCTCGTCGTACCGCAGAACCTCAGGACCGCCGTGCTCATGGAGCCGGACCGCCCTCATCGTGTGTGTCGGCATCGTTTTCTCCTGCCCGCGCTGCGGGATAGACTCATTCGGATCAGCGATCCACATAACCGGACCACTGATCCGAATATATGGACCACTGATCCGGATAGTCAAGGGGGGCAGATGCGGGCCGACGCCAGGAAGAACCGCGACCACCTGCTCGCAGTAGCGGGCACCGCCATCACCGAGCAAGGCGTCGACGTGTCACTGCGCGACATCGCGCGCAGGGCCGATGTCGGGCTCGCGACGCTGCTGCGTCACTTCCCGACGCGCGAGGCGCTGCTCGACGCCCTGCTCCGTACGAGCTTCGACGAGCTGACCGCCAAGGCAGGCGCCCTCGAAACGTCCGGCTCGCCCGACGACGCCCTCGTTTCGTGGCTGCGCGACTGCGTCGCCTGGACGACCGAGTACCGGGGCGCCGTGGTGCTGATGGCAGCCGCCATCGAGGACACCGAGTCCGCACTCCACGCTTCGTGCGTCACGCTGCGCGCGGCCGGCGCGCGGCTCCTCACCCGTGCCCAGGCCGCGGGCACCGCGCGGACCGACATGGACGGCGCCGATGTGTTCGCCCTGGTAGCGGCGCTCGCCTGGCTCGGCGATCAACCCTCGCTCGCGCCACGCGCCGAGCACCTCTTCGACGTTGTCGCAAGCGCGATCCTCACCCGCACACCGAGCAGCGATGCCGAGGGGAACCCCGGCGGGAGCTGATCGTCGCGTACGCGCCTCGCGGGAGGTGGACCGCGACCGCTCACACGCCTCCGTCGCACAGTTGGCAGGTGAGCAGGGCGGAAGGCACGGATCTTCTCCCGCCCGTTCCTACAGGTCGGCTACGAGAAGTCGGTAGCCGACGTCAAGCGTTTCGCGGTCGAGCAGGTCGGCATGGCGTTCGTGCCACAGGCCGGCAGTCAGGTCGCCGGACAGCCGCGCCAGGCCCGGGCGGAGGATCTCCTCACCGGTCTGGGCGAGCATCGATATGCCGGATCGCACTTGCAGGTTGAGGTACGCCTCAGGTCGACGCCAGAAGGCAGCGCCGAATCCGTCGGTGCAGTCGTGCGGGACCGGGACCGTCTCGATGCGCGCGCCTCCGAGCAGCGCAACCATCCGGTCGATCGGGACGGCCCTTGTGTCGTCGAACGCGGCCACCTCTGGCAGGTATTCGTCCAGCAGCCAGAACCTGCGGAAGACGGCCTGGTCCCACGTGAGGATGACGACGCGATGCCGGGCGATCCGAAGGAGTTCCCCGACACCGGCTTCCAGGTCGGTCCAGTGGTGCACGGTCAGCAGCGCCATCGCCGCGTCGGCCGAGTCGTCGGCGATGGGAATCGACTCCGCCGATGCCTGCAGGGCCCGCGCAGATCCGGTCGGACGTTGGGCGATCATCACCGAACTGGGCTCAATCGCCAGGACCGTTGCCGGTGGTTCGTAGGAACCGGCGCCGGCACCCACGTTGATGACCGTGGCGGCATCGCCGAGCGCCTCGTGGATCTGGGCGGCGATCCGGGGATCCGGTCGTCGCGTGTGACTGTAGGTCGCACCGATGCGGTCATACGTCGTCACGACGGACAGTATGCCCCGTCGCTCAGTTGGCGGCGAAGCCGGAACGCATCGCCGTTTTCAGAGCGTTCATCAACGCCCTGCTCGCCCGTGCCGTCGCGAGCGCCGCCCCTGATGCCTGGCGCCACGGCGTGCCCGGGGTCAGTTGCCCCGGCGGATGCGGGCAGCCTCGCGGGCCGCGGCCATCTGGCGGGCCTCGGCCGTCTTGCGCGACTCCCGGCCGGGGCGTGTGCCCAGGCCGCGGAAGGGGGCGCCACCGCGTGCCGGTGCCTGCGCGGCCGGTGCGCCGGCGACCGGAACGCCGGACGGGGCCTTGGCCCCGGTGATCCGGCTCAGCGCCGCGTCGCCGGAACGCACCTGGGTGATCGCCGGCCGGATGCCCGCGTCGGACATGAGCCGGGTCATGTCGGGGCGCTGGTGCGTGGTCACGAGGGTCACCACCCGGCCGGACCGGCCGGCCCGCGCGGTCCGCCCGCCGCGGTGGAGGTAGTCCTTGGCGTCACCGGGGGGATCGACGTTGACCACGAGGTCCAGGTCGTCGATGTGGATGCCGCGGGCGGCGACGTTGGTGGCCACCAGGGTCGTCACCTCGCCGGTCTTGAACCGTGCGAGGGCCCGGGTGCGCTGCGGCTGGGACTTCCCGCTGTGCAGGCCCGCCGCCGCGACACCGGAACCCTCGAGGTGCCTGGTGAACTGGTCGACCGCGTGCTTGGTGTCCAGGAACATGATCACCCGGCCGTCACGGGCGGCGATCTCGGTGGCGGTGGCGTACTTGTCGGCGGCGTGGACGTACAGCACGTGGTGTTCCATGGCGACGACGGTCGCGGCCGAGGGGTCGACCGAGTGGACCACCGGATCGGTCAAGTAGCGACGGACCAGGAGGTCGATGTTGTTGTCGAGGGTGGCCGAGAACAGCATCCGCTGGCCGCCCGCCCGCACCTGGTCCAGCAGCTCGGTGACCTGCGGCATGAACCCCAGGTCGGCCATCTGGTCCGCCTCGTCCAGGACCGTGATCCGCACGTGGTCCAGGTGGCAGTCACGGCGCGCGACGAGGTCGCTCAGACGTCCGGGCGTGGCCACGACGACCTCGGCCCCCGCCCGGATCGCTCCGACCTGCCGGCCGATCGAGAGGCCGCCGACCACGGTGGCGAGCCTGAGGTCCAGCGCCCGGGCGTAGGGGGTGAGCGCTTCCGTGACCTGCTGTGCCAGCTCACGGGTGGGCACCAGGACCAGGGCGCGGGGCCGCTTGGGCTCGGCACGCTGCCCGGCTGTACGGGTCAGCAGCGGCAGGCCGAAGGCCAGGGTCTTGCCCGAGCCGGTGCGTCCCCGGCCGAGCACGTCCCGGCCGGCCAGTGCGTCCGGCAGCGTGGCGGCCTGGATGGGGAACGGTTCGTCCACGCCGAGGTCGGCCAGGGTCTTCAGCAGGGCCGGCGGGAGCCGCAGCTCGGTGAACGCCGTCATCGGCGGCAGGGCCGGGGTCGTCGTCACGGGTGCCGCGAACTCGCCCTGCGGCGTCGTGGGGCGTCCCTTGCCGCCGGAGCGGCCGGGAATCTGCGGACGGGAACGGCCGGACTGGCCGGAGCGCTGGTCGTTCCGGGGCGAACGGTTCACGGGCGAACCTTCCTCGACGGGCACGCATCGAGGGAATTCCCGGCGGATGCGCGGCCGGGGAGTCGCCAGAACGAGCCGAAGACAAGACGGTGACCGACAGCGGGTGGTCCCGTCCGTACGGCGTGGGGTCGAGCTGCGTCGTGCGCGCCGCCGCCGGTACCGACGTCCGCGGAACGCACTTCCCCACGAGTTTACCCGCCCGGTCCCATTTCCCCGGCGGGTCCGCGGTCCCGCACGGGGCGGCGCCCTTCCGGCCCGGCCGGGACGACGGCGTACCCAGGACCCGGTTGGCGTCCGCGCAACGCGGGGTCGCCCCCTTCGGTGCCCGTCAACCCGTGCCTGCGGGGGCCTGAGAAAACCGGTTGCGCGGTGTGCGGGGCTGGTTAGGATCGTGCCGATCTGGAGTGCTGGGCGTGAATAACGGCCCGGCGTAGTGGGAGAGGAGGTGCGTCTTCGTGGACGCCGCCCTGACGCGGCGCGCTCGTGTGTGCGCGCCAGACGCCTTTTCTCGCTACCTGCCCACCGGCTGATGACGCGCGTTCGCTGACGCTCCGTCCGGTGGGTCCTTCCACTGGAGATCATCACCATGCGTGAGCGCTTTGCCGACGGCGAGTCCTTCACCCGTATCCGCCCCAAGGGCAGCAGACGACGCAATCACCGCGACGCTGACGAGGCCTTCGAGGAGGCCTTCCCCGAGTACGCGGCACGCCGGCCCTCGGCGGCCGGGGATGCCCGCAGCACCCAGGACGCCCGTTCCACCGTCTTCGATTCCGGCGCCGAGGATGACGAGGACACCCTCGAGGAACCAACCCCCGGCCAGTCGACCGACGGCCCTGCCGAGGGTGACCGCTGGTCCACCTGGGACCGGTCGACGCCCACCGAGAAGGGCCCCGAGCCGCGCCCTGCATGGGTGGTGACGGACCTGGCCGCCGTCGACTTCGAACTCGGGATCGTCAAGACCGGCAAAGAGGCCGACGTCTTCCTGATCGAACGGGCGGTGCCCGGGACCGGCCGCCGCACCCTGATGGCCGCCAAACGCTACCGCGACGGACAGCACCGCATGTTCCACCGCGACTCCGGATACCTGGAGGGGCGTGCCCACAAGGAGTCCCGGATCAGCCGGGCCATGGCCAAGCGCACGGCCTTCGGCAAGGAGGCCATCGCCGGCCAGTGGGCCGGCGCCGAGTTCGCGGCGCTGTCGCGGCTGTGGTCGGCGGGGGTGGCCGTGCCGTACCCCGTGCAGATCCTCGGGACCGAGATCCTGATGGAGTTCATCGGCGACCGGTCGGGGACGGCCGCGCCACGTCTCGCCCAACTCCGCTCGGAAGAGGTCGATCTGGAGGACCTGTGGGAGCAACTGGGCCGCAGCTTGTCGCTGCTCGCGCGTGACGGCTACGCGCACGGCGACCTGTCGGCCTACAACATCCTCGTCCACGGGGGCCGCCTGGTCGTCATCGACGTGCCTCAGATCGTCGACGTCGTCGCGAACCCGCGGGGTCTGTCCTTCCTGGAGCGCGATGTCCGCAACGTGGGCGCCTGGTTCGTCTCCAGGGGCCTCGCCGAGCGACGTGTCGAGGAGCTGGCGCAGGCATTGGCCTTCGACGCACGGCTGGGCTGAATGCCCTCAGTGAAGCCGCGGGCCCGGGAGCCACTCCCGGGCCCGCGCGAGCGGGGGCTGCGCGCCTTGCCCGGGACGGCAGCGCGCAGCCCCCGGTCGAGCGGTCCCGCCGCGATCATGTCGCTCGCGGCGGGAGCCGGTAGCTCAGCTGTGCGAGACCGTGAGGCCGTAGAAGGCGACGCGCGCGCCCCTGGTGGTGCTGTCGGAGGAGGACTGGTTGTACGAACCCGCCTTGAAGTACTGCTTGTAGGCGTTGAACGACGACGGGATCGCGTAGTGCGTGGTGCTGCCGTTCACCGTCAGGTCGATGGTGTGGCCGCCGGAAACGCCGATGGTGTACGTCCACGTCTTGCCGACGGACACGTGGCCGACGGTGTGGAGCGTCTGGCCGCCGGAGGGCGAGTTCTCGGTGCCGAGGACGATGTCGCCGCTGGAGCGGTAGTACAGCTCCAGCAGCGGCTTGGTGGACGAGCCGCCGGAGCCGAGGTGGATCTGCCCGACGCAGACGTTGGAGGTCACCGAGACCACGCGCAGCGTCGCGCTCATGCGGTGGGTACCACTGAGCGGCCAGTCTGCGGCGCTGCCGCTGCGGTTCATCTCGCGCAGTTCGGAGCGGGCGTAGTTGGAGTTGGTCGTGGTGACGCCCTTCTCCGGCGCCCAGAAGGTCATCGCGCCGTCGCGGGTGTCGGTGTAGAAGTACGAGTCCTGGTAGCCGTTCGCCCCTTGGAGGCGGGACGAGGAGATGGTGGTCGGTGAGCCCGGGGAGCCGACCGGCTCCTGGAGCTGCCACACCGAGAGATCGAAGTTGCCGCCGGGGGCGACCCTGGGGTCGGCGGCGAAAGCGGGGCCGCTGCCGATGACGACGGTCGCGACGGCCAGGGAGGCGAGCAGCGTACGCACGCGCATGGGGGGACCTCCTGTCGGATCACGGTTCACTTACCTGAACGCGGTGTGTGGATGTGAACACCGGTCAGCTCGAGACCGTAGGGCCGTGGCGTGGCCGCGTCAAGGTCTGTACCAATCGCCGTGCTTGCAGTGCGCGGCCGGTCGCAGGACGGAGCCATCACAGCCGCAGTGGAAGCTGCCCACGGTTGCGGCGACCACAAGAAGCACCCGGCGATGGAGATCGCCGACCTGTCCGGAGCGAGGGCGGCCGGCGAGCCGGAAGGCCCGATCGTCGTCCGCGGGGAGCACCAGCACCGGGGTAGGCCTTCGTACCGCCCGGACCGTCGGCGGGGCCGTGGTCCACGTGGACGCTCGCAGGGCGGTGGCGCTGGTTCAGGCCTGGAACTCGGTGAGGTCGATGGTGTGCACGCGCAGGGGGAAGCCGTACTTGGGGTGTGTGGTCTCGCGCTGCGGCGCCATGCCGAGCTTGCGCATGACGTTCTCCGAGGCGTCGTCGCCGATCCGGGCGATGCCGATCAGGCGTTCCAGGCCGCGGTCCTGGAGCGCGAACTCCATCGCGGCGTGGGCGGCCTCCGAGGCGTAGCCCTGACCCCAGAACTGTCGGCCCAGCCGCCAGCACACGGACACCTCGGGCATCACCTCGGGCAGGAACTCCGGCAGGGACAGGCCGGTGAAACCCGCGAGTTCACCCGAGGCCAGCAACTCGACGGCGAACAGGCCGAAGCCCTCCTCGTCCCACTCCTCCTCCCACCGCTCGATGGCCTCCGCCGTGTGTTCCAGGTCGCGTACGGAGCCGTCGCCGACCCAGCGCATCACCTGCGGGTCGCCGTTGATCTCGGCCATGGGCACCAGGTCGTCGTCCTGCCAGCGGCGCAGGAGCAGGCGGGGCGTCTGGATCTCGGTCATGGGTTCATCCTGTCGAAGGCGAAGCCGCAACGGTAATCGGCGTGGCGGCAGACGCCGTCCGCCGCCGCACAGCCCGCCGCCGTTGCCGGCGTCACCCTTGAACCACTCGCGCCCCGGTTGTACTGGCGGTACCGTCAGTACATGCCGACTTCCAAGGGTATGAACGTCCCGTTCGCGGACGATGACGAACTGGACCAGGTGCGCCGCGCGGCCACGGCCGCGGGCTTGTCCACCCGCGAGTACATCCGCCGGGCCGCGCTCAGCTTCGCCAACGCCGTCCCGAACGAATTCCTGCAGGCCGCGGTGGAGGCGCACGACCACGTCAAGGACGCGTTCGCCGAGATCCTGCCGGAGGACGGACGTCCGAACGAGGAGCGCCGCTCCGCGGAGGCGGAGGCCGGCCGCCGCCTGGCCGAGCTCGACGGCGACCAGGCACACGGGAGCGCCGCATGAGCGCACCCCGCCCCGACGGGGTGATCTACGCGGAGGTACCGATGCTGCTGCAGGTCGCCGAGCACATTCTCGGTGACCCGCAAGCCGACGACCTGGGAGTCCTTCCCGCCGCGGTCGCCCGCCACCGCGCGGAGGCCATGGGCCAGGATGTCTACGGCTCGATCTGGCTCAAGGCTGCCGCGCTGCTCCACACCCTGGTGAGGCTCCCGGCCCTCGAGCACTCCAACGGCCAGTTCGGATGGCTCGCCGCAGTCGCGTTCCTCCGCGTGAACGGCCACACCCTGACCTACCCGCCGAAGGACGCCGCTGTCCTGGTCCGCGACGCCATCTCCGGCGAGAAGTCCGTCAAGGAGATCGCCCTGCAACTTCGCCAATGGGGTACCGCCTGAAAGAACTCGCCGGAGTGAGGGAGCACGGCACGCCCGTAAGGCGCGGCATCAAACCCCTGATCGTGCGACGCGGCGTCGCGCCCGGCTCCACAGTCCAAGCGCCTCCGGGCCCGTGACGAGCACCGCGCTGCCCTCCGCCACGGCCTGCTGGAACTCGCCCGCGGCATCATCTGCCTGCGACGACTCCCGTACGTCATTCTGAAACGATCAGTTAAACTTCAGGGCGGCCGCGGGGGCTGCGGCTCGTCGCTGTGTGGCGACTGCGGAACGGCCAGGTCGGCCGGTCGAGGAGAGCGGCCGGTGTCAGGGCCTGGGTCCGGACGGGGACGACACGACGCTGATCACGAAGATCCCGGGAATCGCGTGACCGCCGACGCGCGTCCAAGTGGTCTGGGGCGCCCTGCCCACCCGCCCGTGAACAGAAGACCCGCCACGGAGATGTGAGGTATGTCAGTGATCTGCGTCGGAGGCATGATCGGGATCGGCAAGACGAGTGTGGCCGAACTGCTCGCCAAGGAACTGGGCAGCGAAGTCTTCTACGAGAGCGTGGAAGACAATCCGATCCTTCCGCTCTTCTACACGGCGAGCCCCGAGGAGATCCAGGCCAAGCGGTACCCCTTCCTGCTTCAGCTCCACTTCCTGCAGACGCGGTTCGCCTCGATCAAGAAGGCGTACAAGCAGGGCGACAACGTCCTGGACCGGTCCATCTACGAGGACTGGTACTTCGCCAAGGTCAACCACGACCTGGGCCGGATCAGCTCCCTCGAGATGCGGGTGTACGAGGGGCTTCTCGACGAGATGATGCGCGAGATCGACGGCCTGCCGTACCGCAAGGCACCCGATCTCATGGTCTACCTCAAGGCGGACTTCGAGACGGTGCTGCACCGCATCGGGTTGCGGGGCCGAGACTTCGAACAGGACGAGAGCCTCGTCGAGTACTACCGGACGCTGTGGTCCGGCTACGACGACTGGGTGCACAAGCACTACTCGGCCAGCGAGGTCCTCGTCGTCGACATGAACAACACAGATGTGGTGAACAACCCCGAGGACGCGGCCCGCGTGGCGCGCGAGGTCAAGGACGCCCTGGCGGCGGTCGAGCGCCGGGCGAACGCCACCGGCGGGACTGCCGCATGCGAGACGCCCACGGCGGTCTGCGCCTGAGCGGCGGACACCCTCCAGTCGCCTCACGTCCCGAAAGGCCACGGATCCATCCCTGTGAGCAGGGATGGATCCGTGGCCTTTCTCCGAGAGGGGGCTACGTCAATCCGCTCCTGTTTGTTCCGGGCCTGGTTGAGACCTGTGTCGCGATATAGCGTTATTCCTCTGGTCGCGCCGTGGCTGCATCGCGCGAAGACGTTCGACAGGACTGGGACGGAAGCATGCCGGGAGAGATCGCGCCCACAGGGAAGCACTCCGGCCCCGGCTCGTCGCCCGAGCTGCGGGCCTCTCATGCGGACCGGGACCGGGCGGTGGACGTGCTGCGTGTCGCGGCGGGGGACGGCCGGCTGACCGCGGCCGAGTTGGACGAGCGCCTGGAGGCTGCCCTGTCGGCGCGGACCGTCAGCGAACTGACCGCGCTCACCGCTGACCTGCCACCGGTGTCCGTCTCGGCCGGCGTGGCCGTAACAGAGGTCAAGGACGTGCTGCGGATCGAGCAGAGGTTCAGTGCGGTCAAGCGTGTGGGGCGCTGGGTGGTGCCACGGAGGCTGGAGCTTGCGGTGGAGTGGTGCGAGGTGACGCTCGACTTCACCGAGGCAGTGATCACGCAGGACACCTTGCGGATCGACATGGATGTGCGCGGCAAGACCCTGACGCTGGTCACCAAGCCGGGCATCGTGGTCGACGCCGATGCCCTGACGCTGGAATACAGCAAGGTCAAGGTCCATCGGACACCCGACCCTGGTACGCCGATCACGCTGCGAGTGGAGCTGGTCGGCAAGAAGAGCTTCGGCCGCGTTGTCGTGCGGCCCCCACGTCGGACGTTCGGACAGTGGCTGCTGCGCAAGCCCGTATCCCTGCCTGCAGGCGATTGACTGCTTCGTTGCGAACTACCGGGGCGGTCGGTTAACGGGGCGGGCGGAACCCGCCTCTTCCGCCCTGGCCGCGGCGATCGCCCGGTCGACCGCCCAACTACCGACGCATGCTGCGAGGGCCGCGCGTCTCGGCGTCGACGACTTCGCGCTCAAACGCCGCCACCACTTCGCCACGAGCCCCACCGACGCCGAGACCGGCGAACGGGTCGACGTACTCCCGGGCCGCGACGCCGACGCCCTGAGCGGTGACTGCGCGAGCACCCCGGCGTCGAGACCGTCTGCCGCGACAGCTCAGGCGCGGACGGCGAGGCCTTCCGCCGGGCACTCCCCACTGCGGTCAGGTCAGCGAACCGCCGGCACCGGTGGAAGAACCTCTGCACCCCTGCGGACCGGCGACCGGGCGGCTGGGCGGACGCGACCACCCAGTGTCGTGTGTTACAGACAACGTTGCGGCCACTATGAGAGCTTCAACTCTGGTACCTGTGGACGGAGTTGCCGACGAGCCAGGGGGGATCGAGCATCCCCCAGGACGGTCTGCCCGCATGCAGAGAGGGTCGCATGAGCACTTCGGAAGCCATCGAGCTTGACCAAGTGGTCGACACCGCTCGTTACCCCCTGACGGAACTCGACAGCGCCGCAGGGCAGGCAGTGGTCTCCCACGCCCGGCGCGAACTGGCCGCACTCGGCTGCACCGTCCTCCCCGACTTCATCCGCCCGTCGCTCCGCGACGTCCTGCGTCAGGAGTGCTCGGCCATCGCCCCCATGGCTCACTTCGACGTCGAAACGGTCAACGTCTACAACATCGGGCTGGACTCGGAGCTGCCGCAGGACCACCCCGGCCGCAGGACGTTCCAGCGGGGCAACGCCTTCGTCGCCCGGGACCGTGTTCCCGCGAGTTCCCTCATCAGCCGGCTCTACTCCGACACGGCGTTCCAGGACTTCGTCGCCCGCTGCTTCGGACTCCCTCGGCTGCACGAGCTGGCCGACCCGCTCTCCGGACTGGTCCTCAACGTCGTCCCGCCAAGCATGGAGCACCCGTGGCACTTCGACACCAACGAGTTCACCGTGAGCATGCTCACGCAGGAGGCGCAGGCCGGCGGCGTCTTCGAGTACTGCCCCAACATCAGGTCCGCCCAGGACGAGTGCTTCGACGACGTGACGCACGTGCTGGACGGCCGGGGCGGGCATCTGATCCGGCGGCTCGCCCTGGAACCGGGCGACCTGCAGTTGTTCAAGGGCCGCTACTCCCTGCACCGTGTGAGCCCGGTGCGCGGTGAGACCGCGCGCCACTCCGCGATCTTCGCCTACAGCGAGCGCCCCGGCGTCATCGGGAGCGTGGCCCGGACCCGGCAGCTCTTCGGCCGGGTCCTGCCCGAGCACCTGGCGGCCGAGGGCCGGGCCGTACGGGGCGACCGACTGCTGGACTAGCGGGCGGCGAAATCCCGCAGGCGCCGGCCGTTTCCCCATTCTGCAATCCACGGAGGAAGAGAGCCCCGTGCGTTTCGACACGACCGGAAAGGTCTCCCTTGACCACATCTACACCCAGCCCGATCCGCGCAGCTATTTCCGCGAGCTCCGCCCGCTCGGCTACAGCGTGCCGCAACACGCCAAGCCCTACTTCGCCAAGCTCATCAAGGAGTACCGGGAGTCCCGGCACGTCGCGGTCCCACAGGTACTGGACATCGGCTGCAGTTACGGGATCAACGCCGCCCTGCTGAAGTACGACGCGACCATGGACGAGCTGTACGCGCGCTACTGCGACGCGGAAGGCGGTGCCGCGACGGCGGCCGACGCCCGGACGCGCACGGAGCTCCTGGCCCGGGACCGGGCACTGGCCCGGTCCCGGCGGCCCGCGCAGGACATCCGCTTCGTCGGCCTGGACACCTCCGGCAACGCGCTGTCCTACGCGCTCGAGGCCGGATTCCTCGACGCCGCGGTGCAAGCCGACCTGGAGCAGCACGACCCCACGCCCCCGCAGCGCGCCCAGCTCGCCGGGACGGACCTGGTCATCTCCACGGGGTGCCTCGGATACGTCACCGAGCGGACGCTCACCCACGTGGTCCGGGCGCAGGGCGGCCGCAGGCCCTGGATGGCGCACTTCGTGCTCCGGATGTTCCCGTTCGATCCCGTCGAACGTGCCCTGGCCGAACTGGGGTACCGAACGATCCGGGTCGACGAGGTCTTCAAACAGCGACGGTTCGCCTCCCCGGAGGAACAGGCCCTCGTACTCGAGACGATGTCGGCCGCCGGGGTGGATGCTCGGGGTCTGGAGACGGAAGGCTGGCTCCACGCACAGCTCTGCATCTCCCGGCCGGACGACGGCACGCCGGGGTCTCAGGCCGGAGGGCTCGCCTCCCGCGAGGACACCACAGGTCCGCACGATTCGAGAAGAGAGCAGAATTGAACACCAGTCAGGAAAGCGCTGCGGTCGCGACCTTCGCCCGGGAGGACGGCCTGCCGCGCGTGCCGCTGCCGACGCTGGAGGCGAGCTGCGAGAGGTTCCTCGCGTGGTGCGCGCCGCTGCTGACCGCCGAGGAACTGGCGGCGACCGAGGCGGAGGTGGCCGCCTTCCTGCGGCCCGACAGCCCCGGCCGGGTGCTGCACGCCGCGCTGGAGGAGTACGACGCCACGGCCGGCGTCCACAGCTGGCTCGACACCTTCTGGCCGTACCGCTACCTGGGCCGCAGGGACCGGATCGCGCTCAACGCCAACTTCTTCTTCCTGTTCCAGGACACCGGCCAGGCGCAGGTGGAGCGGGCGGCCGGACTCATCGCCTCGGCCCTCAACTACAAGCGGCAGCTCGACCAGGAGCTCATCGCGCCGGTGACCCTGCGTGGCCGGCCACAGTCGATGGTGCAGAACAAGTTCCTGTTCTCCACCACCCGGATCCCCGGCGCGCAGCAGGACACCGTCCGCGCCCCCTACAGCGAGCAGTCGCCCGGCCCGTCCAGCGCCCGGCACATCGTCGTCTTCCACCGGGGCAGCATGTTCCGGCTGGACGTCCTCGGCCCCGACGGCGTCCCGCACAGCCTGGACGACCTCGAGACCGGCCTGCGCGCCGTGATGAAGGCCGGCTCCGAGCCGGCCGGCCCGGACACCTCGGTGGGCCACCTCACCACCATGGCCCGCGCCGAATGGGCGGCCGCCCGGGAGTCCCTGCTCGCCCGCCACCCGTCCAACG
The DNA here is from genome assembly GCF_033792765.1 of Streptomyces sp. PA03-6a. Classification (NCBI taxonomy): domain Bacteria; kingdom Bacillati; phylum Actinomycetota; class Actinomycetes; order Kitasatosporales; family Streptomycetaceae; genus Streptomyces; species Streptomyces sp. PA03-6a. The sequence goes on from NZ_JARAVK010000071.1 coordinate 24,260, forward strand.
CGGAGGCACTGGACGACATCGAGACCGCGCTCTTCTGCGTCTGCCTGGAGGATCTCGCGCCCGCGGACATCCAGGAAGCCTGCGACGAGCTGCTCTACGGAGACCGCGGCAACCGCTGGTTCGACAAGGCCGTGTCCGTGATCGTGTTCGCCGACGGACGGGCAGGCATCAACGTCGAACACTGCGAGCTGGACGGCACCACCATTCTCAGTTTCACCGATGCCCTGCTCGGCACCCCGGCCGCGGACCAGTCCCGGCAGTCGGGAGCCCGCTCCCAGGGCCAACCAGCCCTGGAACCGCTCGTGTTCGAGCTGGACGACGCCCTGAGGGCCCAGGTGCGCTCCGCCGCTGAAGCGTTCGCCGCATACGGGGAGAACACCGCCACCGCCACCGTCTCCTTCAGTGACTTCGGCAGCAACACGGCCAAGGCGCTGGGCGCGTCGCCGGACGCCTTTGTCCAGGTCGCCTACCAGCTCGCCCACTGGCGCGCCAAGGGGCTGCTGGGCGCCACGTACGAATCGATTGCCACCCGCCAGTACCGCCACGGGCGGACCGAGGCGATGCGCGTCGTCACCCCGGAGATGCGCGCCTTCGTGACCGTGATGGACGACCCGTCGGCGGACGCGGCGACCCGGCGCGCCGCGTTCCGGGCCGCCGCGGGCAGGCATGTGGAACGCGCAAAGGAGTGTCAGGCCGGGCAGGTGCCCGAGCAGCACCTGTGGGAGCTGGAACTGATCCAGCGGCGGCGCGGGACAGAGCTGGGAGTGACCGAGCAGCCCGCGCTGTACCGGACCCCGGGCTGGCTGACGATGCGGGACGACTACCTGAGCACCAGCTCCGCCCCGTCCGCCGGCATCCAGTACTTCGGCTTCGGGTCGACCAGCAGCCGCTGCATCGGAGTCGCCTATGTCCTGCTGCCCGAGCGGTTCCACCTCTATCTGAGCACACCGCTGCCGGTGGCCGACCAGATGCGCGCATTCGCCGACAGGCTCCGCGAGGCGGTGGCCGAACTGTGCGACTTGCTGGCCTCCGAACGGTCCGGGACCTGAACTGAACCCTGCCCATGGGTCCGCCGCCCGCAGCGGGTGGCGGACCCATGGGCACCATGCGTGCGCGCACCACACCAGTTGGTGCGTCGCCGGGTGGGAGCCGCCTCTGCGGGGCACCCATTGGGGTGGGCGGCAGGAGCGCGGTGGCAGTGTTCCGGCGCGGGTGGGGTACTGGGCTCTGTTCACGGATAGGTCCCGTCCACGAACTGGCGAAGGGGGTGGTAGCCGTTCATCGGGGTGTCAGCTCAGCACGCATCATTGCATACAGTATTCCGACTGGTTAGGGTTGCTGCATGTGGCGGATGAAGTCCAAGGACCTGGCCCTCCCGGTGATCGTGTGCTTGGCGGTAAGCGGTGCGGGGCGTGGACGGGGGTGTCGGGTATGACGGTGTATGGCGATGATGCGACGATCAGGGAGATCCTGACCGGTGCTGGTGATACGTGGGCTGTGGTGGGTTTGTCCGACAATCCCGAGCGGGCTGCTTATCGGGTGGCGGGGAAGTTGCAGCGTCTGGGCAAGAGGGTGGTGCCGGTGCACCCGAGGGCCGAGACGGTGCTTGGCGAGCGGGGCTATGCGTCCTTGGCGGAGATTCCCTTTGCGGTGGATGTGGTGGACGTGTTCGTCAACTCTGCCCTTGCCGGAGGTGTCGCGGACCAGGCGGTGGCGATCGGCGCGAAGGCGGTCTGGTTCCAGCTGGACGTCATCGACGAGGCCGCCTACGCCAGGACCCGCGATGCGGGCCTGCTGATGGTGATGGACCGTTCCCCGGGACGGGAGATACCCCGGCTGGGCCTGGGCTGACGCTTCCCGGCCGGCCACGGCGCGATCACACATCACTCAGGTGGGTGTCCGGCCGAGTGCGTCCCCCTCCAGGGTGCGCGTGATTGCGGCAGGTTGCGCCCTGGTTCAGCGGTCGACGGACCAGGTGGTGTGTGCATTGCCGGACGTGTCTTCCGGCTCAGCACCTGACGCGGCCACACGTCCCGTGTGCTGCCGGCGCCGGAGGGCGTGTGGCGTCAGGCGCCCAGGCCCGGGCCGCCCGGTCTTGTGCGGGGCCCCGGGGCGGGTGCGGTGGGTGGGGAGCCCGTACGCCCGTACCAGGCGCTGCCCGGCGGGGATTGCGCGAGTCGGGTTCCTCGTCGCCGTGAGGGATCCGGGGCGAAAGGATCCGGCCAGATGCACGGTCAAGGCGCCGGAGATGTGCAGATGATGCGGCAGTTCGAGATGTGCCGGGCGACGTGTCGATACATTGGGGGTCGGCTGCTGGGCGGGCCGGATGCGGGATCCGGCGAGGTTGAGGAGTCTTCGGTCATGGGGGAGCCCGGGTTCACGGAGCGCTGGCTGGAGACCGGCTCGGGGCCCGGTGCCGTGGTCAGGGCCCGTGTGACGCGGGTGAACCAGGCGGTCCAGGCGGCGTACCGGGCGTGGCTGGACCATGCCACCTCATGCCCCACCTGCCGGGATGGAGCAGCCCGCCAGTGCACGGTCGTGCAGCCGCTGTGGGACGCCTACCAAACGGCTCAGCAGGCGGCCCAGTGACCCAGTGCCGGGCGGAACCGGCACCGCTCCCGGTGTGGTCGGCCGGTACCCATGTATCACGCCGGAATGCTGTTCGCCCCTGGTGGACGGAGACGCTTCAGCGCTGCCTTCGGGTCGCAGATGCCACCCGTGTCCTTGGGGGGCTCCACCAGTTCATGAAATCCGAAGGGATCGTCCGCGTCCTAGCTCACCTCCCACAGGCCGCCCCAGAAGCCGAAACTCTGGACCTAGCTGTTGGTCTGGGCGAAGGGCATCAGGTATCCCGCCATGCCGAAGACACGGCCACGGATCCTCGGGCCCAGCAGCCCGTCCGGTTACGTGGTGAGGACCGGGCGGGCGCTCCGCGCGACCGTCGGCGTTCACCGCCCTGTCCACGGCGGGGTCGCCTCACTTGTCCGGGCTAGCGCCGGCACCGCATGCCTGCGCCCGGCCAGCCGCACGCCCGGCCCCACAGCTTCATCTGCTTCGAGAGGCATTGCGTCGCATAACGAGTTGCCGCCGGCAACAGGGCCTGCGGCAACTGCCGCTCTCGCTCAGGTGATTGACAACTGGGCGAGTGATCCGCCTCTACCTGCAGCTACAGATTGACGCGGTCGATGCCAAGATCCGCGAGACCGAAGAGTCAGGTGAGTCCTCCGTACCTACGTCAGCAGAACGCGAGGGCTCCTTTGTAGTCGGCTTTCGCCTCCAGCACGTACCCAGGGGCGGGACGCTCCGTGGTGTGGTCCACCGCGGTGACTGCCCGGACGCAGCCGGCGATTGGCTCACCCCGCGTGAGGGTGAGGTTGCGTTCCGTATGTCCGACGTGACGCCCTGCCCACGCTGTCACGCGAGCTTGAACGACTCGTAGCCGGTGCGTCCAGTCCGCGTCAGTATCCGTGGGCGCCTCCCGTGGTCCCGCAGGATGGACGCGCAGGCCTGCTTCGGCTTCGCCGTCGACGGCGTCCTCCCCGCGGTCCGGCCCGGCGCCGAGGTCAGGATCGCGGCAATTCTTGAGCGCATCTATCGCGACTAATCAAGAGGCGACAACTTTCTGTCTCCGCCGGTCGGTACGGTGCGGCGGGAGCGGGTCAGCGCCCGGCGGCCGAGGAGGATGGCGATCAGTCCCAATGGGATGGCCGCGATGGCTCCGACGAGGCCGTTGCCGGTGCCGGGACCGCCGCTGGAGGTGGCAAGGTGCAGCACCGCCAGGATCGTGCCGGCCAGCCCCGCCGCCATGGCCGACATGGCGCCGGTGCGCGCGTTGCCGTTGCTGATCCGTGCGGCGGCACGGGCGAGGGCCAACCAGCCGATGGCCACGCCGACCAGCCCCAACCCGAGGGCCAGGTTGGCCCCGGTCCGCCCATCGCCGATGACTCCGCCCTCGGCAGCCGCCATCAAGACGTCTGATGCGCTCATGTCTCTTCCCTTCTGCACGGCAATTTCAAGGTGTCGCTGTGCCTTGAGCATGTCTGCCGCCCGCACCGCCGGTCGTCCAGCAGACGCAGGCACTTTGCGATGCCGCCCGTGCCGCAGACGCCTGCTGCGGATGTGGCAGAAACCCTGCGAATACTGCGGGCGCGGTAGCGTCCTGCTCCTCCACGAGCGGGACTTGCCCGCAGCGACACCCGGTTAAGGTGCGCTCATGACCAAAGGACGGTTCGGCGTCCCGGCCGGTGTCGGAGACTGGGCGATCGCCCTCGGTGTGGCAGCCCTGCTACTGGGCACCGGGCTGCCCAAGGCGCACCCCGGCACAAGCCCTGACGTGATCGGCTACGTGCTGCTGTCGGCGGGCGGTCTCGCGCTGGCCGCGCGTCGCCGCGCTCCGCTGACCGTCCTGGTGATTACCGGGCTGTGTGCGGTGGGGTATCAGGCGGCCGGCTTTGACGTGCTCTCCGTCCCGTACCTGGTCGCGGTGTACGGCGCGGTGCGGGCCGGGCACCGAGCCGTCACCGTGGCGGCGTCCGTGACCATGCTGGTCGCTCTTCAGCTCACTGCCCTGGTCTTCCATGATGGGCCTGCGGGTGAGGCGTTGGCACAGGCCCGCCACGTCCTCGAGGTTGCCTGGTTGATCGCCGCGTTCGCCGCGGGGGAGGCGCTGCGGCAGGCCGAGCGACGGGCGGACGAAGCCGAGCGCACCCGGGAGGAGACCGCGCGGCGCCGTGCGGATGAAGAGCGCCTGCACATCGCGCGGGAACTGCATGACTCGCTCACCCACCAGATCTCGATCATCAAGGTGCAGGCCGAAGTCGCCGTTCACGTCGCCCGTAGGCGAGGTGAACAGGTTTCCGAGGCCCTGCTGGCCATCCAGGAAGCCGGACGTGAGGCGACCCGGGAACTGCGCGCCACCCTGGAGGCGCTGCGGGATGACGACACCACTCCGCCCCGCGGGCTCGACCACATCCCGGACCTGGTGGAGCAGGCAAACAGCGCGGGCCTTGCGACGACGCTGACGATCGAGGGGCAGCGGACCGACCTGCCGGCAGCAGTGGGCCGGACCGCCTACCGGATCGTTCAGGAGGCGCTGACCAACGTCGCCCGGCACGCCTCCGCCGCGACCGCGTCGGTCCGCATCGACTACCGGGCCGACTCACTCGCCATCCAGGTCGATGACGACGGCAAGGCCACGCCGGACACAGTACCGAAGCCGGGCCTGGGTCTGCTCGGCATGCGTGAGCGCGTCACCGCCCTCGGGGGCCGGCTCCTCGCACAGCCACGGAGCGAGCGCGGCTTCACCGTCCGAGCCGAACTCCCCGTGGACCACACCTCATGATCCGTGTCCTGCTGGTCGACGACCAGCCGCTCATTCGCAGTGGATTTCGCGCACTCCTCGACCTCGAAGACGACATCGAGGTGGTGGCCGAGGCCGCCGACGGCGCAGAAGGCCTGGCGCTGACCCAACAGCACCTGCCCGACGTCGTGCTGATCGATATCCAGATGCCGGTAGTCGACGGCATCGAGGCCACCCGGCGTATCGCCGCGGACCCGGCCCTGGCTCAGGTGCACGTGGTCATCCTCACCAACTACGGCATGGACGAGTACATCCTGGACGCGCTGCGTGCCGGCGCTGCCGGTTTCCTCGTGAAGGACATCGTGCCGGACGACTTCGTGCACGCTGTGCGTGTCGCCGCCCGCGGTGACGCGCTGCTCGCGCCGTCCATCACGCGCAAGCTGATCAACCGTTACATCACCCAGCCGATCCCCGCCGTCGCCGACACCGGCTTGGCTGAATTGACCGGTCGCGAACGTGAGGCCGTCGTCCTGGTCGCGCAGGGGCTGTCCAACGACCAGATCGCCGACCGAATGGTGATCACCCCGCTGACGGCGAAGACCCACATCAACCGGGCCATGACCAAGCTCCACACCCGCGACCGCGCCCAACTCGTGGTACTGGCCTACGAATCCGGCCTCATTGCTCCGCGCAACTCCTGACGTGGAGGAGAGCATCCGGGCGGCGGCCAAACGCTAACGGGCCGAACTACCAGACGAGTCACCAGCCGGGTCGGGTGTCCCAGGACGGTTCGCCGTGCTCGTGGCTCAGGCCCGGTGTCTGCCCGTTGTGGAGGTACGGAACGTCGGCCGTACCTCCGGGGGAGCGGGCCTCGCGGATCCAGGAGTCGGCCAGGCCGGTGGCGGCGGAGACGGGCTGCGCCGGTCCAGGCTCCGGCGTCGGCGTCTGGACGGGTACCGAGAGACTGCCGTAGCGCTCCATGCGCTGCCAGGGCAGCCGCGATCCCGCGGTCGCGGTCACGACCGATTGGATGACCACGAGGTACATCAGTTGGCGGTAGACGAACTGCTGCAGGGGCAGGCTCCACAGCGGACGGGAGCTTTCGCCATCGAGGCGGAAGGCGTAGAAGCCCATCGCGGCCTGGAGGGCCAGGAACGCCAGCCACAGTCCGAGGATGCGGAACGGGTCGAGGAAGATCAGCCCGTATACGGCGAAGATGTCGACGACCGGTGCCAGCAGCGGTAGCAGGACCTGAAAGAGCAGCAGATACACCAGGCCGCGCCGGCCCAGCTTGCCTGCCGCGCCGGACTGGACGAGGGCGCCCCGGTGCTTCCACATCGCCTGCAATGTTCCGTAGCACCAGCGGTAGCGCAGCCGCCACAGCGCCCCGAGGGATGCGGGCGCCTCGGTCCAGGCGATCGCGTTCTCCTCGTAGACCACCCGCCAGCCGTCCCGGCACAGTGCCATGGTCAGGTCGGTGTCCTCGGCGAGCGTGGCGTCACTGACGCCGCCGACCCGGAGCAGCGCTTCACGCCGGAACGCACCGACGGTGGCAGATCACCTTCCAAAACGAGGCGAAGACCTCGGGCACTGTGCAGGTCTTCGCCCGTTGCGTGGCCTGATGGCGACTCCTCGCCAGGGCAGGCTGGTCCGTTCACCGCACCGCCAGGCGCGTTGAACGGGAAGGCCGAGCAGCCCCAAGCGCCGTAACCGGCTGACAGCGAAGGACGACGAGGACGCCGCGGACGGATACGGACGGCTGTATTGCTCTGGACGGCACAAGGCCCAGGTCGGGAAGCCATCCTCCGGCCTGGGCCTTTCCTTCTCGAGCGCGTGACGAGAATCGTTGCGAGCGTGAGGACAGCATGATTCCGCAGTCGGAGCTCGCGCGTGGCTGGGAGGGATGGACGGATCGGTCAGGCGCCGATCGGCTGACCGAGCTGGGTGGCCAGGCCCGCTGTCGTGCTTCCGGCCACGGCGATCGCCGCTGCCCTCATCTGCTGCCAGACCCATCGCCTCAGGCCGTTTCCGGTGCCCGGCCTTCTGTTGGGCGGCGACCAGCTCCCCTCGATCACTTCGGCTTCATCGATGAGGAGTTGAGCGGAGGCCTCGCCGCCGTGCTGCTTGGCGCGCGGGGCCTGGAGAGCCGGAGACCACCTCACCTGGTCATCCAGCACGGCGCCGGCGCCGGCAAGCCCGACTGTCCCCGCAGCTCACCCCGAACCAGTGACGAAGGGCCCAGGTCACCTCCGTGACCTGGGTCCTTCGGCTTGTCGCATACGGTGACGGCGGCGGGCGCGCGCTCCCGCGCGGGCGGGTCTCGCTTCCGGTCCCGGTCCCGGTTTCCGGGCGCGGAGCGTCATGCGGCAGTGCGGCGGGGTTAGGCCGCCCCTGCGTTCCGGTTCCGCCGCGTCCCGGGCCGTGGCGAGCGGTGCCCGGAGGTCACCTGGTGAGGTGGACGGTCAGCCTGGCATGTGAGGAGTCGATGTTGACGCCGTCCATATAGCCACGGGCGTCGCGGTAGGCGCCGGTACCGCCGGTGATCGCGAGCGTGAACCTGGTCGGGAAGCTGACGATGAAAGGCGCGAAGCCTTGCAGGGTGATGTCGCCCTGGGCCAGCCGGAGGGTGGATTCACACTGCCGCAGACTCTTCTGGAGGCTGACGACGGTGCAGACGAAGCCGCCGGTGCCCACCTTGCGACCGTTCTGGAAGAAGTCCGAAAAGCCGATGGCCTCGTCGCCGAGGCTCATGCCCGGGCCACTCACGTCGATGGCGGCGAATTCCCTCACGGAGTCGTCCAATTTGATGACCTTCTCGCCGTCACCATGCGGGCCGGGCTCGCGGTCCGGGGAGGTGGCCTGCGCGAGCGGTCCGTAGGCGAGGACCGCCGCGAGCGCCGTGGCCGCGATCGGCGCCATTGCCGTGAAACGACGCATCGTGCGTCTCCTTCGAGCTCGATGGAGTGATAAGCGGCAATTAATCCCACTTATCGCTTCATTCATGGCTCAATCGGAAGTCAGGTACATCAGGCGCGCATGGGCTGAGCGGAAAGACGACCCGATCGGACGCGGGGCCGATCCGTGTCGGATCCTGACATCCCGTCTGCAGGACGGCATGTCGTCCGGTCTCGCTCCCGATTAAGGAGAGCATGCGCCGATAGCCCGTGTGCAGCGGCCCGAAGAGGCCCGTGCAGACGGCCAAGAGGTCCTGCCCCAGGAGGGGTAGGGCCTCTTCGATTCACAAGGCCGCGCGATACCGACCGGGCCCGCCCTGGGTCAGGTGCTGTGGCGGCGGTGGGCGAGTGCGTCCCGGGTGACGGTGGCGGGCGTTGATCCGGTCGACGACAGGGTCCAGGCGCCGGTTGTTCTCCTGCCCGGGGTCGAAGCGCAGTTGCTGCGGCGCGCCTGCCGCGTCCACCAGGTGCTCGAGGCGGACCGAGACTCCGCGCACCCGGGCCCGCTCCAGCCCGAGACGTTCGACACTGCCATCGCCGCGTCCCGCAGGCCGTCGGTGGAAGCGCTCGGCTCGGCCAGGGTCCGGGACCGGGACACGCTGCTGCCACCGGAGAAGGACATGCCGAGAGCGATGCCCTGGGTGACCTGACGGTGCTCGCGGAACTGATGGGCCAGGTCCATCACGGCGTCGAGGATCTCGGTGCGCACCAGGTACGGGTCGAGGGTGTCGCGGTCCAGGGCCGTATGGCTACTGAATGAAGATCATCGCGGCGGAGCCGAGCAGGTCGACGACGAAGCACCACTCCGCCCACGCCCGGGGGACAACCGCCTTGGCGCGGTGGTGGACCAAATCCCAGGCGGCGTGCCCGAGCCAGCCGGTTGCCAGGACGTACCAGCCGAGGCCGTGATCCACTGCCAGCGCCACCATGGCCAGGGCACCGAAGCCGAGCAGCCCTGCTGTCTGGAGCACGAGCGCGCCTGCCTTGCGAAGTTCCCCGCGCAGCGCCCCGAAGATCAGGTAGCAGACCGACATGACGACGAGGAGCCACGTCAGGAACTCCAGAGCAGGGAGGCCGTCGGCGAATGTGGCGACCGCCAACACGAGGGCGAGCCATGTGGGCCATCGGTGCTTGAGCATGGCCACGACGTCGGCGGTGGCGGTCTTCGAACCGTCCCGTCCGTAGGTGGAAGGTGCTTTGTCGTCCTGAGCGGAGCCGATCATCAAGGGATCACCCGAAGTGGTGGTGTCTGTCATGGCTCCACTGTTGGTCAGGCCGGTCCCACGAGAAGGCGGCGGCCCATGAGATGTCCGGAATCCTGGGGTGCCTGTCGCTTCGCTGTAGGGTCGCCGCGTGGACGAACGTCTGATCGTGATCGTCGGGTACGACTCGGCCGAGTTGCTGGACATCGCCTGCGTCACGACGAGCCTGGGCATGGCGAATCAGATCGGAACTCCCGCCCGCCCCTATCGCGTCAGTGTGGCAGGTCCGGGCGGCAAACCGATCACCTGTGGCTCGGGCCTGACATTGCAAAGTCAGCAATCCCTTGAACGGCTCACCGGTCCGCTCGACACCTTGATCGTATCGGGCGGCCTGGGACATGAGCGGGCCGCCGCCGACCCGCGGCTCGTCGGCCACGTCCGCCGCCTGGCCGGAGTAAGCCGGCGGGTGGCCTCGGTGTGTACCGGCGCCGGCATCCTGGCCGCCACCGGACTGCTGGACGGGCGCCGCGCCACCACGCACTGGCGGTTCGCATCCCAGCTTGCCGCCCGACACCCGAAGATCACCGTGGATTCCGACCCCATTTACATCCGCGACGGGAACGTCTACACGGCGGCGGGAATCACCAGTGCCCTGGATCTCACGCTTGCCTTTATCGAGGAGGATCACGGTGCCGAACTCGCTCGCCGAGTGGCGCGGGATCTGGTCACCTACCTGCAGCGGCCGGGAAACCAGGCACAGATGAGCCTGTTCACTGCCTCCCCGCCGCCCAGGGACGACGTGGTCCGACAGCTCGTCGAGCACATAACGAGCCATCTGGACCACGACCTGAACGTGACCGCCTTGGCAGCTCGCGCAGGTGTGACCACGCGCCACCTCACCCGGTTGTTCGTGGAACACCTCGAGCAGTCGCCGGCCCGGTTCGTACGCAAGGCCCGCACCGAGGCGGCCGCTCACCTGCTGGCGTCCACCATGCTTCCGCTGGCGGGCGTGGCCACCCGGTGCGGGTTCGGTTCCACTGAGACGCTGCGCCAGGCCTTCACCAGCCGATACGGGATCTCGCCATCGCGCTACCGGGCGACACAGACCAGGCTCTCCGCAAAGTAATTCGAAGTCACCTCATCGTTCACAGCTCCTCTCCGCCGACGACCCGCCCGCCGGGTGGATCCGGAACTGGATCGACCAGTTCGGCGGCACCGTCACCTCGGGCCCGACGACCGACGGGGGCTACGAGCGCGATCGCAGGACATCCACCGGCGGCCGCTGACCGAGGGGGCGGCTTCCGCGGGTGCTGGTTGGGGACAACTGGATGAGAAGCGGTGCGGGGACGGAAGCCGTCCGGGGACGCCCTCAGATGCGTACACGCTGCTATCTGGGGCTGATTCTGGACCTGCCGGTGAGCTTTTCGCGGAGGGCCGCCGGTGTCACGCTCCGCCCCGGGGCTCGGGTACCGAGGTGCCCGGCGGCGTGAAGGCGGCGAGCACCGTGGCCGTGATGTGGCCGGCCGCGCGGTCGGGGTTCAGACGGCCGGCGCGGATCTCTTCCGTCGCGCTGTGCATGACCGCCTGCAGGACATTGACCAGCCATGCGATGGGCAGGTCCGTACGGAAGGCGCCCTCGGCCCGTCCGCGGGCAACCAGCGCCTCGACCCGGGCGGCTGGCCCGGCGTGCAACTCCCGGATACGTCCCGCGGGGAGCTCCCGCTGGGCGGCGACGAGCAGTGCCTGCGCCTGGTCCACCAGGTGCCAGCCAGCCTCGATGTAGCGCTCCAGGGCGAGCAGCGGATCACCGGTCAGGTCGACCGCGTCCAGCACCTCGTTGCCCCGGTCGAGGGCGCGGCTCATCGCCGCATCGACGACCTCCGCCCGGGAGGCGAAGTGCGCGTACAGCGTCACCCGGCCCACACCCGCGGCCCGCGCGATCTCGCTCAGGCTCGCGTCCGGGTTGCGCCCGAGGCATTCGGCCGCGGCCTGCACGATCGCCTCGATGCTGCGCAGAGCGTCGGCGCGCTTGGTGCTGTTCTTGCTGCTCATGCGCCCACGGTACCCCAGAACTCGAACAACCCTGTTTGGTTTGGACCCCTCAGGTGTATAACCTGAACATCGCTGTACGGTTTAGTGATGAGGGGTTGAGCGTCATGAGTGACACGGAAACAACCACCCACATCGCATCGCAGACACCGCATCCGATGCGCTGGCCGGCCCTGGGGCTGCTGGGACTGGCCCAGTTGATGCTGATCCTCGACGTCACCGTCGTTGCGATCGCACTTCCTCACATGGGCGCCGAACTCGGCCTGGACCGCGCGGCACTGACCTGGGTGGTCAGCGGGTACGCCCTCACCTTCGGGAGCCTGATGCTGCTCGGCGGCCGGGCCGCCGACCTGTTCGGCCCCAAGCGGGTCGTCCTGGCCGGCCTTGCCGTCTTCACCGCCGCATCCCTGGCCGCCGGACTCGCCACCGGCGCCCCGCTGCTGCTCACCGCCCGGATCGTCCAGGGGGCGGGCGCCGCGATGCTGTCGCCTGCCGCTCTGTCCGTGGTGGTGCGGCTGTTCGACGGCGACGAACGCAACCGCGCGCTGGGCATCTGGTCGGCACTCGGTGGCGGGGGCGCCGCCCTCGGCGTGCTGATGGGCGGACTGATCACCGCAGGCCCTGGCTGGGCCTGGGTCTTCTTCATCAACGTCCCCGTCGGCCTGGTCGTCTTCGTCCTGCTCGCCCGGATCCTGCCCCACCTGCCCCGCGCGGCCACCGGCTCGCTCGACATACCCGGCGCCGCCCTGGTGGCCGCCGCGACCGGTGCCCTCATCTACGCCCTCATTCGTGCCGGCGACCACGGCTGGGTCAACGCCGCCACCATCGCCCTAGTTGCCGCAGCCGCCGCCGCCTACGCCGCCTTCGCCACCTGGCAACGCCGGGTGGCCGCACCGCTGATGGACCTGCGCCTGCTCGGCCGGCGCCCGGTCGTGGCGGGCATTTTCGTGATCGCTGTCGCCACCGCGCTGATGGTGGGGGTCTTCTTCCTCGGCTCCTTCTACCTCCAGGAGCGCCAAGGCCACAGTGCCCTGATGACCGGTGTGCTGTTCCTGCCGGTGGCGCTGCTGACCATGGCCGCCGCCACCGTCTCTGGCACCCTGATCGGCCGGATGGGAGCACGACTGCTGGCTGTGGCCGCCCTGGCCGTGGCAGCGGCCGGGTTCCTCGTACCGGTGCTCTGGTCCGGGACCAGCGCTATGGTCACCGGCGTGAGCGTCGCGGCGGCGGGACTGGGCGCCCTGTTCGTCGTCGCCTCCACCACCACACTCGCCAGCGTCGCACCCCACGAGGCCGGGGTCACGTCAGGCATCGTCAGCACCTTCCACGAGTTCGGTGCTTCGGTCGGAGCCGCGGCCGCCTCCACTGCCGCCGCCACGAGCATCGCCGTCCACGCCGGCGCCCAAGCCGCCTCCGGCTTCGACAACGCGTTCCTCGCCGCCACGGGCATGGCCGCCGCCTCCGCCGTCGTCGCCCTGTGGCTGATCCCAGCCAAGAGCGAGTAGGCCAAAGCCGACACCCGCCCGAACCAGAAAAGAGACCGGCGTGTACGACGACCCTTACGAGTTGCGTCCCGGTGTGCCTTCCGTCGAGGTCTTCCGCCGGCTGCGCACCGAGGCCGGCCTCTCGGACAAAGCCCCCGAGGCGGTTGCGCTTGCCCTGCCCAACACCTGGTACGGAGTGCTCGTCCATCACCAGGGGCAGCCCATCGGCATGGGCCGCATCATCGGTGACGGCGGTACCGCGTTCCAGATCGTCGACATATGCGTTCACCCCGGACACCAAGGACGCGGCCTCGGCAGGCGCATCATGGCCGCTCTCACCGACGAACTGGAGCGCCGGGCCCCCGCCACCGCCTACGTCTCGCTGATCGCAGACGGCCCCGCCCACCACCTCTACGAAAAGTTCGGCTTCGCCGACACCGCCACGCACGACTCCATCGGCATGTACCGGGTGATAGGTCATGCTGCTGCGCCCAGAGGAGCACAGCCGAAGCCGTAGGGCGCACGTGCAAGGCACGTCGCCGAGAGCCTCCACTTCCTTCGCGAACCCCGCAGTCACCATCGGCCGGGCGTTCTCCGGCCTTTGCGGGCATCGCTGCCGGCTCGGTGCTTCATCGCCATGCAGAGCGTCGTCGTCGGCCTGGCCCTGCTCGCGCTGATCTTCGCCCGACCTGAGCGCAGTCTCGCCGGCGCTTACGGCGGCCTGCATGAACCGCTGTCACGGCCGTTGCGCCCGCACCCCCATTGCCTCCGGCGGCGGGACTGCGGGCGTGGTTCACGTTAGCTGTCGGCGGGATCCCATACCACGGCTCCGCTTTGAGTTCCCTTGTATGGGGAGTCCCAGAGGCCAGGTTGCGTGTGAGTGCCGGCCTCGGCGGTCACGGCAGCTGCCCATTGGCCGGGTCCTGGAGGCGTGATGCCGCGGAGGGAGCATGCTTTCCTTTCGCCGATACTTTTGAAATTGATCGGACAGGATTGCATGTATTTGCGGATGGGTGTGCCGGTACCGTCGATGAGCCAGATGAACAGGGTGAACTGGCCTGTCTTCTGGGCGGTGAAGTTGTCGTAGATGTAGATCTTGTTGTTGCTCTCGATTCTGATGCAGGGGTTGGCGGTGGCGATGCCTCCGATGCTCGTGGGAGTGTGGCTTCGGCATTGCGTGGTGGAGCCGTCTGTTGTCGCAGTGGGAGCAGCGCCGGCTGCGCCACCGGAGGGACGGGCCTGAGCCAGCTCCGAGGATCGGTGTGCCGCGGGTGCAGACGCTGCCGGGGTGCTGGGGGAAGGAGTCAGCGAGCTGGGCGGGGGCGATGCACTGGTGGATGCGGTCGGCGACTTCGGCGCGTCCGCCGCAGCTGGTGGGGAACCACCCGCTGGTTCCGAACCGGCGATGGTGAAGCCAAGGAAGGTCAGTCCGACGACCCCGGCGAAAGCGATGAGGGTAATCCCCGTCGAACGCGCGCCGAAGTGCATGTTCTTGGCCTGGTAGGCGTTGCCGCTGACCTGTGAACCATCGCTGATGGCGTTGCTGGTGCGGTCGGGCGAGGAGGAGGAGTCGACGCTCATTTACCTGCTACTCCCCCCGGCCACGGAGGCCACGAAAACTGAAGCGGCCTTTGATGTCCCGGCCCTGGATGACGTGACCATGGACGGTGCCGGAAATCGTGTTCTGCGTGCTGTGCCGCAGCGTGGCAGCGGGCACAGCACCCTGATCTGCTTCGGTGTCCCTGAGCCAGTCGCGCAGATCCTCGGCGAAGTCCGGGTCACGCTCGATGTGCTGCGACAGCGCCGCGATCAGGGGTTCCGGGTCCGTTGCGGCCGTGTCGAGTGCTGACAGTGCTTCGCCGTCGCGGCGGAACCTTTGCCGGATCATGTCGAGCAGGGCGTCCAGGGCGCGGGAACTCGCAGCTCCGAGGGCGCCCTCGGCGACTTTGGCCGCCACTGTTTGGGCAAGTGTTAAGTCCATGCGTTCCTCCGTGATGACGTCAACGGGGCGTGCGCGGCCCGGCTAGCGCTACGCCCTGAGCCGACGTGGGGTCAGATCATGGCAGAGGCTGGTTCGTCACGCGAAACGGAACGCTTCGATACTGGTTCTGTCGCTCACTCGCTGGTTGCATCGATGCCCGGCCCGTCGTGCACTGTGGGCCGGTTCTCACAGTCGGGGCGCTTGATTGTTCTGCTGTCCCGTCCGATCCAAGACACGACCACGGCCGCAGCAATCCCCGACGAGCAAGCCGGCTACCAGCTCGGCGCCCGCGCCGGGATCGGCGCGGTTGGTGTTCATCGGTACGGCGGGCAGCGCTGCCGGGTCGGCGGCCTCGCTGTCTGCGGCCCGCGCGTGTGGCGGGTCGCCGGTCGCCGGTCGCCGGTCGAGTACGATGCCGAATTCGTCGTCCGCTGTCCGCTGTCCGCTGTCCCCGCCCCGGCC
>NZ_JARAVK010000072.1:0-38751 GCF_033792765.1 Streptomyces sp. PA03-6a
TTCTGTGATTTGTTTTTGTAATTAGAGAGGGGGGCGGCTTCCCCCGCCCCCTGGGTGGGGCGACACCCAGCTCGGGCGCGGGCGCGGGAACGCCCCCCCGCCGCGACCGACACCCCCTCGGCCACCGCCCCGGCCTCGGAGTCGGCTTCGGCCTCGGCGTCCGCCTCGGCGTCCGAGTCCGTCGAGGCCGCGGCCTCCGAGTCCCCCAACGGCGGCTCGGGCGACCTCGCCGAGACCGGCAGCAGCAACGTGGGCATGATCTCGGCCGCCGCGGCCGTGCTGCTGGCCGCCGGTGGCGGTGTGGTCCTCGCGACCCGTCGCCGTCAGGCCGCCGGACGGCACTGACCGCGCACCGGCACCCGCCGGGCGGAGATGGGGTACGGCTGCGTCAGCAGCCGTACCCCTTCGCCGTGTCGGGTCCGACAGCCGCCCGACGCGCTCTAGCCCCGGCTCCGTACGGATTGGAACAATCCGAACCTGACCGTAGGGACCGATGCGGGGGGCTGCATGACATCTCCGGGGGAGACCGCTGTCGGCGAGCGCTACCCGACCGTGGACGAGGTCGCCGCGGCGGCCAGGGCCCTGGCGCTGCGCCGGCCCGACGTCTGCCGGCTGCGGACGGTGGGCCTCTCCCGGGCCGGGGAGCCGCTGCTGCTGCTCTCGGTCGGGCACGGATCGCGCAACGTCCTGGTGGTGGCCGGCCCGCACGCCAACGAGATGGTCGGTGGTGCCACCGTGCTGCTGCTGGCCCGGCGGGTCACCGCCGACCCCGTGCTGCGGGACGGGGCCGACGCCGCCTGGCACTTCCTGCTCTGCGCGGACCCGGACGGCGCCCGGCTCAACGAGGCCGTCCCCGACGCCCGGTTCACCATGCTCGGCCACTACCGGCACTTCTTCCGCCCGCGCGCCGCCGAGCAGCCCGAGTGGCTGCCGGACGACGGCACGCTGGAGGGCGCGCTGCCCGAGACCCGCGCGCTGATCGGGGTCATCGACGAGCTGCGGCCGGTGCTGCAGTGCTCGCTGCACGGCATCGACGTGGGCGGCACCTTCATCCAGGTGACCCGGGAGATCCCGCGGCTCGCGGAGCGGATCGCCAAGTCCGCCGCCGAGTTCGACATCCCCCTGGAGGCCGGTTCCTCCGACGCCTTCCACTGGCCGAGCCCCGGCCCGGGGGTGTACGTGCTGCCGCCGCCCGGCGGCCCGCGCGAGGACGCCTCCCACTCGACCTGGACGTACGCCCACCGGTACGGCGGGGTCACCGCGATCGCCGAGGTGCCCATGTGGGCGTGCGACCGCGCCGCCGACACCTCGCCGCACCCGGGTGCCGACGGCGCGCTGCGCACGGCGGGGGAGGCGCTGCGCCGTGCCAGCCTGCTGGTCGGCGGGCTCATCGGGGAGGTGGGCCCGCACCTGCCCGGGGACGGCGGGCCGTTGCTGCGCGCGGCGCGGGAGATCGTCGCGGTCGGCCCGGCGCTGGCCGCGGACTGGGACCCGGCCCTGCGCACCGCGGCCGCGCCGCCGCTGCCCGCGATGACCCGGGCCCGGGTCAGCAGCGTCGAGATCTACGCGCAGCGACTGCCGCTGCGCGCCGCCGCGATGCTGCTGCGGGTGGTCCGTACCGTGGACCACGGGCCGACCCCGCTGGTGGCCGTGCGTGAACTGCTGGAGGGGCTGGTGGCGGACTGGTGCGAGGCGTACGAGACCGCGCACCGGGCCCGCTGGATCCCGGTGCGCCAGCAGGCGGAGCAGCACGCACGGGTGGTGCTCGCGGCCTTCGATCTGCTGCCCGGGTGACGCGACACGGGTAAAGCCTTGCGGAAGGCTTGCGGGTGGCAACCCTGAGTTGTCAAGCTGTTGCACACAGTCAACCCGAGGGAGGGGCACGTGCCTTTCGGTGAGCAGCCCGCGTACCTGCGCGTCGCCGAGGATCTCCGCCGCAAGATCCTCGACGGCAGCCTCCCTCCGCACACCCGCCTGCCCTCGCAGGCCCGCATCAGGGCGGAGTACGGGGTGTCGGACACCGTCGCCCTGGAGGCCCGCAAGGTGCTGATGGCCGAGGGCTTCGTCGAGGGCCGGTCCGGCTCGGGCACGTACGTGCGCGAACGTCCCGACCCGCGGCTGGTCGTGCGCACCGGCTACCGGCCGGGCAACGGCCAGGCGACGCCGTTCCGGCAGGAGCAGGCCGACGAGGGCTTCAAGGGCACCTGGGAGTCGAACAGCTTCCAGGAGGCGGCGAACGCGCGCGTCGCGGAGCGGCTCGGCATCAAGCCGGGCGACCGCGTGATGCGCACGCGCTACCTCTACCGGACGGAGGGCGAGCCGATGATGATGGCCACCTCCTGGGAGCCGCTGTCGGTGACCGGCCGCTCGCCCGTCCTGCTGCCGGAGGAGGGCCCGCTGGCCGGCCAGGGCGTGGTGGAGCGCATGGCCGCGCTCGACGTCGTGGTCGACAACGTGGCCGAGGACGTCGGCGCCCGGCCGGGACTCGCCGAGGAGACCGCGGTGCTGGGCGGGGTGCCCGGTCACGTGGTCATCGAGATCCACCGGACGTACTACGCCTCCGGGCTCCCCGTCGAGACCGCGGACATCGTCATCCCGGCCGACCGCTACCGGGTGTCGTACCGGATGCCGGTGAAGTGACGCCGCCCGGGCGCCGGGCGGCGGCGGCCGGGCGCGCCGCATCCGCGCCGGCGTCCGCAAGTCCGCTGGTGGGCCGCGTGGGCGCGGGGCGCCGGCGGTGCGCGGGGCGTGGAGGGCGGCGCCGGGGCGCGCGCCGATGCGCGGGAGGCGCGGACAAGAGCCCCTTCTGAGTCAACTCCCAATCGAACATGGCCCGATCGAGTCGAATACTGCCCGAACGTGTCCGGCGCGTCACGTTCGGGCGTAGGCTCCGGCATATGCGCATCGCCGTTTCCTCGGACATGGACGAGCCCGTTGCGCGGCTGGTCGTCGACGAACTGCGCCGCCGCGGCCACACCGTGATCGCCTACGGTGCCCTGCGCGCCGGCGACCGCAGGGACTGGGCGTGGAGCGCGGAGAGCGCCGCCCGGGACCTCGCGGAGGGCCGCGCCGACCAGGCCGTCGTGTGCTGCTGGACGGGCACGGGGGCCGCCATCGCCGCCAACAAGGTGTCCGGCGTCCGTGCCGCCCTGTGCGTCGACGCCTACTCCGCGGACGGCGCCCGCAAGTGGAACGACGCCAACGCCCTCGCCCTGAGCCTGCGTCTGACCAGCGAGCCCCTGCTCAAGGAGATCCTCGACGCCTGGTTCACCGGCGTCCCGAGCGGCGAGGACGACGACCGGGCCAACGTGGCGCACCTGGAGGACATCCGATGAGCGAGCTGGTCTGGGTCGTCATACGTCAGGACGACAACGGCAACCGATACCGGGTCGGCCGCTACGCCACCCGGCAGGAGGCCGAACGTGTCGCCGACACCCTGGACGCGCGCGGCCACAAGCAGCTCTACCTCATCGAGCGGATCGACCGCCGCGCGTCGTAGCCCGTCCGCCACGGACGGCCGCCACGGATAGGGTGCCGCCCATGACGACGCACGACGTGACGGTGGTGGTCGGCGCGGCCGTGCTCGACCGGGGCAGGCTGCTCGCGGCGCGGCGCAGTGCGCCGCCGGAGCTGGCGGGGCGGTGGGAGCTGCCCGGCGGCAAGCTCGAACCCGGGGAGACGGCGCCGCAGGCGCTGACCCGTGAGCTGCGCGAGGAACTGGGTGTGGAGGCCGAGGCGCTGGAGCGGGTCCCCGGCGAATGGCCACTGGGGCGCGGCTACGTCCTGCAGGTGTGGACGGCCCGCATCCTGTCCGGGGAGCCCCGGCCGCTGGAGGACCACGACGAGCTGCGCTGGCTCACCCCCGACCGTCTCGACGAGGTCGACTGGCTCGACCAGGACCGTCCCGCGGCCGCCTGGGCGGCGGCCCGGGCCGTCCAGGGGCCCACCCCGGGCTGACCGACCCGCCCCCCGGGACCGCCCCACGGCGCGCCACGACGGATATGCGGCGCGGAATATCGGGTATGGGGGGATTGATCCGCCGACGGTCGGCCGGCCCTGAGCCGGCGGCCCTGCAATGGTCTGGGGTCCCCACACGTGAGCGGGAGCGAGGACGGCACAGGCAAGGGCGAGGACCCGGGAC
Source organism: Streptomyces sp. PA03-6a (assembly GCF_033792765.1). NCBI lineage: Bacteria > Bacillati > Actinomycetota > Actinomycetes > Kitasatosporales > Streptomycetaceae > Streptomyces > Streptomyces sp. PA03-6a. The sequence continues at coordinate 4,142 of NZ_JARAVK010000072.1, forward strand.
CCCCCGAGTCCCCGGCCGGGCACGGGCGCGCCCACGCCGGTCTCCATCCCGGACCCGCGGGACCTGTGCCGGGCGGGCCCACCGCCTCGGGGACGCTCCTGGACACCCTGCGGCTGGCCGTGGTCATGCTCGACACCTCCGGCCGCGTCCTGCTCTGGAGCCCGCTCGCCGAGGAGATGCTCGGCTGGGCGGGCGAGCACATCGTGGGCCGCCGGGTCTCCGCCCTGATCGGCCCGGGCGAGGACGGCCGGCCGTGGAGGACACCGCCCGCCGCCCGCCGGACGGCCTCCGTGCCCCGCCCCGGTCCCGCCGAACGCATCCTCGCCGAGCTGCTGCGCACCGGTCGCTGGGAGGGCATCCTCTCCGTCCGGCACCGCGACGGCCACCAGGTGCAGGTCGAGGCGCGCGCCTCGCTCCTCGTGGACGGCGACGGCCGGCCCTTCGTCCTGGTGTCGATCGCCGAGGCCAGCCGGATCCGCAGCATGGAGCACGACCTGGCGGCACTGGACTCGCTCTTCGGCTCCTCGCCCCTGGGCGTCGCGATCTTCGACACCGAGCTGCGCTACGTCCGTGTCAACGAGGCCCTGGCTCGGATGAACGGCGTCCCCGCCGAGGACACCCTCGGGCACCGCGTCGAGGAGATCGTGGCCGCCGGGGCCGCCGACGAGCTCGCCACCCTCCAGCGGCACGTGCTGGCCACCGGGCGCGCGGTCATCGACGTCGTGGTGCCGGGACCGGCCGGGGGGTGGCGCTCGGTGTCGTACCACCGGCTGGAGGACCGGGCGGGCCGGGTGCTGGGCATCAGCTGCACCGTGATGGACGTGACGGAGCGCCAGCAGAGCGCCGAGAAGATCGAGCGGGCCCGGCGCCGGCTGGCGCTGCTCAACGACGTCGGCTCACGCCTGGCGGACCTGCTGGACGTACGGCGGATCGCCGAGGAACTGGCCAGGACCGTCGTGCCGCGGTTCAGCGACTACAGCGGGGTGATCCTGCACGCGGCGGTGCCGGACGGCGGGGAACTGCCCGGCGCCCCGTACGGGGAGCGCACCGAGATGCGCCAGCTCGGCATCGGGGCGGCCAAGGAGGGCCCCCTGGTCGACCGGATGATCGGCATCGGCAAGGTCATCCGGGTCGACCGGGCGTCGGTCTTCGGCTCCGTGCTGCACAGCGCGCGGCCGGCCCTGGTGCGCAGTGCGGAGGAACTGCGCGACACCGTCGCCACCTTCCCGGGCGACCCCAAGGTGCAGGCCGCCCTGGACCTCGGCATCCACTCGCTGATGGTCGCCCCGCTGCGGGCCCGCGGCATCGTCCTCGGGCTGCTGGTCGTCAGCCGCGCCGGCGGGCGCGAGCCCTTCGACGCCGACGATGTCGCCCTCGCCATGGAACTGTGCGACCGCTCCGCCGCCGCCCTGGACAACGCCCGCCTCTACATCCGCGAACGCGAGGGCGCCCTGATGCTGCAGCGCAGCCTGCTGCCGCAGAGCGTGCCCGAGCCGCCCGGCGTCGACCTCGCCTTCCGCTACGTCCCCGGCAGCACCGGGGCGGCGGCGGGCGGCGACTGGTTCGACGTCATCCCGCTCGCCGGCGGCCGGGTCGCGCTCGTCGTCGGGGACGTCATCGGCCACGGGCTGCGCGCCGCCGCCACGATGGGCCGGCTGCGCACCGCCGTACGGACCCTGGCCGCCCTGGAGATGGCGCCGGAGGAACTGCTGCGCCGCGTCGACGACCTCGGCGACGACCTGGCCGCGGGCACCGCCGAGGGCTGGACCGCGACCTGCGTCTACGCCGTCTACGACCCCTCCACCCGGCGGCTCGTCGTGGCCCGCGCCGGGCACCCGCCGCCGGTCCTGGTGGAGCCCGGCGCCCACGGGGGCGGCCGGGCCCGGCTGCTGGACTCCCCTGCCGGGGTGCCGCTGGGCGTCGGCGGCGTGGACTTCGAGCCGGTCGAGCTCGACGTGCCCGACTCCTCCGTCCTCGTGCTCTACACCGACGGCCTGGTCGAGGCGCGCGGCGAGGACATCGGGATCGGCATGGACCGGCTCCGGTCGGTGCTCGCCCGCCGTCCGCTGCGCTCCCTGGAGGAGGCCTGCGACGACCTGCTGGCCACCCTCGCCCGCGGCCGCGAACCCGACGACGTGGCCCTGCTCATGGCCCGCCTCGGCGGCCTCCCGGAGGGCAGCACCGCCCACTGGACGTTCGCGGCCGAGCCGAGCGCCGTCCGCCGTGCCCGGCGGCAGGTACGGGAGACCCTCGGGGACTGGGGGCTGCGCGACCTCACCGACGTCACCGTGCTGCTCGTCAGCGAACTGGTCACCAACTCCCTGCGGTACGCCCGCGGACCCATCGGCGTGCGCATGGTGCGCGGCACCTCGCTGCTGGTCGAGGTCTCCGACCCGCTGCCCGACCCGCCCCGCCGGCGCTCCGCGGGCGAGGAGGACGAGGGCGGCCGCGGGCTGCAACTGGTCGCCCACACCTCCCGTCGCTGGGGCACGCGGCACGGACCGCTGGGGAAGACGGTCTGGTTCGAGCTCGCCCTCCCCGCCCCGGCGACCGCCGCGGGCGGCCCGCGCGGATGACCGGTCACGCACGGTTCGGCGGGCCGGAGCAGGGTAGTTGAAGTGGGGCGTCGGCGGAATTCGTACGCCTCGAGATGATGCTGTGATCGACAAGTGCATGTGCGGAACGGGGGTAATGCTGAATACTCGGCACCAGCCGGTCCGTATGTGTGAGCTGGAGGGGTCGGGCGTGAACGATGAGCCGTCGGGGGTTGTTGGGCCCCGGAACCCTGAGGCCGTGACACAGAGCGCCTGGCAGTCCAGTCCGCCCGGCTCCCTCTACGACTACATCCGGGTGGCCTCGTTCTCCCTCGGCCCCGACGGGCGGATCGAGCAGTGGAGCGAGCGCGCCGAGGAGTTCTTCGGCGTACCCGCCGCCGAGGCGCTGGGCCAGGACCCGATCACCGCCTTCGTCCCCGAGGACCGGCGTACCCGGGCGCACGAGCGTATCGCGGAGATCCTCGACGGGCGCGAGTGGATCGGCACCGTGCCGTACCGCGACAAGGCCGGCCAGGAGGGCCTGGCCGAGGTCTACGTCATGCCCTCGCGGAGCGAGACCGGCAGGCGCGGGGCGCTCTGCATCGCCGTGGACGTCCGCGTCCTGCGTCAGATCGAGACCGATCTCGCCTCCTCGCAGGCGGTGTTCGGCCAGTCGCCGATGGGCTTCATCCTCTTCGACACCAACCTCAAGCTGCTCCGCGTCAACCAGCGCTTCGCCACCGTCTTCGGCCGCAGCCCCGGCGACCACCGGGGCCGCACCCCGCACGACTTCCTCTCCCGCGTCGAGGCGGACCGGCTCACCGCCGCGCTCAAGCAGGTGCTCGACAGCGGCGACCCGGTGCTGGACATGACGATCGTCGGCACCGTCTCCTCGGGGTCCGGGGCCAACAACCGCAGGCGCTGGGCGATCTCGCTGTACCGGCTGCACAGCGGCAGCGGCCGCCCCATCGGCGTCGCCGGCCTCGCCCAGGACGTCACGGGACGCCAGCGCGCCGAGCGGGAGGCCGCGCACACCCGGCGCAACCTGGCCCTGCTCAACGAGGCCAGCCGGCGCATCGGCAGTTCCCTGGACCTGGAGACCACCGCCCGCGAACTGCTCGACGTCGCCGTGCCGCACTTCTGCGACCTGGCCTCCGTCGACCTCTACCAGGCGCTCCTGGTCGGCGAGGAGGGCCCGGTCGGCACCGCGGACGGCAGCGGCGAGGTCCGCCGGGTCGCCTTCGCCAGCGCCGTCTCCGACGCGCCCGTCGCCCCCCTGGACGGCGGCCACACGGGCGGCCCGGTCTCCGTGGGCGCCGTCCACCGCTACCCCTTCAACTCCCCCTGGGCGGGCGCCCTGCGCACCGCCCAGACCCAGGTCATAGGCGCCGACGGCGGCGACCCGGAGGTGGAGCTCGGCGAACTCGGCGGGGGCCTGGTGCAGTCCACCCTCGCCGTGCCCGTCGTCGCCCGCGACACCGTCCTGGGCCTGGTCCAGTTCGCCCGCGCCAAGGGCAGCGAACCGTTCTCCGAGCGCGACCGGATGCTCGCCGAGGAACTCGCCGCCCGCGCCGCCGTCTTCATCGACAACGCCCGGCTCTACCGGCGCGAGCACGAACGTGCCCTCATCCTGCAGCGCAGCCTCCTCCCGCCCGGCAACCCCGAGGCCGCCGGACTCGACATCGCCTGCCGCTACCTGCCCGGCAACATGGAGACCGAGGTCGGCGGCGACTGGTTCGACGTCATCGAGCTCCCCGGCCACCGCACCGCGCTCGTCGTGGGCGACGTCATGGGCCGCGGACTGCGCGCCGCCGTCGCCATGGGCGAGCTGCGCACCGCCGTACGCACCCTGGCGCTCCTGGACATCGAGCCCGCCGACGTGCTCTCCGCCCTCGACGAGGTCGCCCGCGGCCTCGGGGGCAGCGGTGACGGCCGCAGCAACCGGCGCGGCAAGGAGGCCGACGGCTCGGACCTGTCCGAGGTCTACCTCGCCACCTGCGTCTACGCCGTCTACGACGCCATCACCCGGCGGGTCACCATCGCCAACGCCGGCCACCTGCCGCCGGTCCTGGTCGAACCCGGCGAGCAGGCGATGATGCTGGAGGTGCCCACCGGCATGCCGCTGGGCGTCGGCGGGGAGCCCTTCGAGGAGGTCGAGGTCGACCTGCCGGACGGCGCCCTCCTGGCCCTCTACACCGACGGTCTCGTCGAGTCCCGCAACCACCCCCTCGACGAGGGCCTGCGCGCCTTCCGTGCCGCGCTCGACGAACCCCAGCGCCCGCTGGAGGACGTCTGCGACCACATACTCGCCCGGCTCGACACCGCCCACGGCGAGGACGACATCGCCCTGCTCATGGCGCGCGTCCACGGCCTGCCCGAGGATTCGGTGGGCGACTGGACGCTGGAGCCCAACCCCCGCTCGGTGGCCCGTGCCCGCGAGCTGGCCCGCGACTGCCTGGTCGCCTGGGGCCTGGCCGCGCTGGTCGACACCACCGAACTGCTCGTCAGCGAACTGGTCACCAACGCCCTGCGGCACGGTCAGGGCGACATCCGGCTCCGCCTGCTGCGCGACCGCACCCTGGTCTGCGAGGTCTGGGACGACGCGCTCGCCCAGCCGCGCCGCCGACGCGCCCGCGCCACCGACGAGGGCGGCCGCGGACTGCAGCTGGTCTCCCTGCTCAGCACCCGCTGGGGTTCCCGTCGCACCCACCGCGGCAAGACCGTCTGGTTCGAGCTGGACCTGCCCTCGGACGGCGAGGGCAGCACGGGCGAGGACACGATAGAGGCGCTGCTCAGCCTCTTCTGAGCAGCGCCTCCACCGCGGGGGAGTACCCCAGGGGTCAGCTCCTGCGCCGGATCCTGTTGCCGAGCCAGACCAGCGGGTCGTACTTGCGGTCCACCGCGCGCTCCTTGAGGGGGATGAGCGCATTGTCGGTGATCTTGATGTGCTCGGGGCAGACCTCGGTGCAGCACTTGGTGATGTTGCAGTAGCCGAGCCCGTGGTCGTCCTGGGCCGACCGCTTGCGGTCCAGTCCCTGCTCCTCCGCCGCGTCCAGCGGGTGCATGTCCAGCTCCGCCACCCGCATCAGGAAGCGCGGACCGGCGAACGCCTTCTTGTTCTCCTCGTGGTCACGGACCACGTGGCAGGTGTCCTGGCACAGGAAGCACTCGATGCACTTGCGGAACTCCTGCGAGCGCTCCACGTCCTCCTGGAGCATCCGGTACTCGCCCGGCGCCACGCCCTCGGGCGGGACGAAGGACGGCACCTCCCGCGCCTTCTCGTAGTTGAAGGACACGTCCGTCACCAGGTCCCGCACCACGGGGAAGGTCCGCATCGGCGTGACCGTGATGGTCTCGTCCCGGCCGAACACCGACATGCGGGTCATGCACATCAGCCGCGGCCTGCCGTTGACCTCCGCACTGCACGAGCCGCACTTGCCGGCCTTGCAGTTCCACCGCACCGCCAGGTCGCCCGCCTGGGTCGCCTGCAGCCGGTGGATGATGTCGAGGACCACCTCGCCGTCGTGGACCTCGACCCGGTAGTCCTGCAGCCCGCCGCCGTCCGCGTCGCCACGCCAGACCCTGAAGTGCGCCGTGTACGTGCTCACCGGTCCAGCTCCTCGTCCGTCAGGTACTTCAGCAACTCGTCCTTCTCGAAGAGCGCGAGCAGGTCGGGCCGGATCGGGTCCATCTCGCGCCGCGTGACCGACACCTCGCCGAACGCGTCCGCCGGTTCGGCCAGTTCGCAGACCAGGTTGAGCTTGCGCCAGCGGCGGTCCATCTCCGGGTGGTCGTCGCGGGTGTGGCCGCCCCGGGACTCCGTGCGCTCCAGTGCCGCCCGGGCCACGCACTCGCTGACCAGCAGCATGTTCCGCAGGTCGATGGCCAGGTGCCAGCCCGGGTTGAACTGCCGGTGCCCCTCGACGCCGGCCCGCCGGGCCCGTACCCGCAGCGCGTCCAGCCGGGTCAGCGCCTCCTCCATCTCGCCCTGCCGGCGGATGATGCCGACCAGGTCGTTCATGGTCTGCTGCAGTTCCTGGTGGAGCGTGTACGGGTTCTCCGGGACCCCGTCCGGCACGGCCCCGGCCTCCGCGCTGAACGGCCGCAGCGCCTCCGCCGCGGCGGCGTCGACCTGCCACTCCGCGACGGCCGGACGCGTGCCGCCGGTCCCGGCCGCGTACTGCGCCGCGTGCAGGCCCGCCCGGCGCCCGAAGACCAGCAGGTCCGAGAGCGAGTTGCCGCCCAGCCGGTTGGAGCCGTGCATGCCGCCGGCCACCTCGCCGGCCGCGAACAGCCCGGGCACCCCGGTCGCCGCCGCCGAGTCCGGGTCGACGTCCACGCCGCCCATCACGTAGTGGCAGGTGGGGCCGACCTCCATGGCCTCGGCGGTGATGTCGACGTCCGCCAGCTCCTTGAACTGGTGGTGCATCGAGGGCAGCTTGCGCCGGATGACCTCGGCGGGCAGCCGGGTCGACACGTCCAGGAACACCCCGCCGTGCGGGGAACCACGGCCGGCCTTGACCTCGGAGTTGATGGCGCGGGCCACCTCGTCGCGGGGGAGCAGTTCCGGCGGCCGGCGGTTGTTGTCCGGGTCCTCGTACCAGCGGTCGCCCTCGTCCTCGCTCTGCGCGTACTTCTCCTTGAAGACGTCGGGGACGTAGTCGAACATGAACCGCTTGCCCTCGGAGTTCCGCAGCACCCCGCCGTCGCCGCGCACCGACTCGGTGACGAGGATGCCCTTCACCGACGGCGGCCAGACCATCCCCGTCGGGTGGAACTGCACGAACTCCATGTTGATCAGCGGCGCCCCGGCCAGCAGCGCCAGTGCGTGCCCGTCGCCGGTGTACTCCCAGGAGTTCGACGTCACCTTGAAGGACTTGCCGATGCCGCCGGTCGCCAGCACCACGGCCGGCGCCTCGACGACGAAGAAGCGCCCCGACTCGCGGACGTAGCCGAAGATCCCGGAGACGCGGTCGCCGTCCTTGAGCACCCGGGTGACCGTGCACTCCTGGAAGACCTTCAGCCGGGCCTCGTAGTCACCGTGCTCCCGGTGGTCCTCCTGCTGCAGCGAGACGATCTTCTGCTGGAGGGTGCGGATCAGCTCCAGGCCCGTACGGTCGCCGACGTGCGCCAGGCGCGGGTACTCGTGACCGCCGAAGTTGCGCTGGGAGATCTTCCCGTCCTTCGTGCGGTCGAAGAGCGCGCCCCAGGTCTCCAGCTCCCACACCCGGTCCGGTGCCTCGCGGGCGTGCAGCTCCGCCATCCGCCACTGGTTGAGGAACTTGCCCCCGCGCATGGTGTCGCGGAAGTGGACCTGCCAGTTGTCGTGCGGATTGACGTTGGCCATGCTCGCGGCGATGCCGCCCTCGGCCATCACCGTGTGCGCCTTGCCGAAGAGCGACTTGCAGATCACGGCGGTGCGCATGCCCTGCTCGCGCGCCTCGATGGCGGCGCGCAGCCCCGCCCCGCCCGCGCCGACCACGACGACGTCGTACGCGTGCCGTTCGACTTGTGCCATCAGAAGAACCTCGGATCGTCGAACGCCCCACTGGCGACCAGGTAGACATAGAGATCGGCGAGCGCCACGCTCACCAGCGACAGCCAGGCCAGCAGCATGTGGCGGGAGTTGAGCTTCCCCACCCAGGTCCACATGCGGTAGCGCACCGGATGCCGGGAGAAGTGCCGCAGCCGGCCGCCGACGATGTGCCGGCAGGAGTGGCACGAGAAGGTGTACGCCCAGATCAGGGCGATGTTCACCAGCAGCACCAGGGTGCCGAGGCCCATGTGGCCCCACGCCCCGTGCTCGTCCCGGAAGGCGAGCACGACGTCGTAGCTCAGGATCCCCGCGACCGGGATGGCGAAGTAGAAGAAGTACCGGTGGATGTTCTGCAGGATCAGCGGGAACCGCGTCTCACCGGTGTACTTCTCGTGCGGCTCGGCCACCGCGCAGGCGGGTGGCGAGGCCCAGAAGCCGCGGTAGTACGCCTTGCGGTAGTAGTAGCAGGTCAGCCGGAAGCCCAGCGGGAAGATCAGCACCAGCAGGGCGGGGGACAGCCCCCACCAGTCGCCGAACAGCGGCCAGCGTGCGCCGAGCGGCATGTCCACGCAGTTCGAGCCCAGGCAGGGCGAGTAGAACGGCGAGACGTACGGCTCGGCGTAGTAGTGCGCGTTCGCGAAGGCCCGCCACGTCGAGTAGACGACGAAGGCGCCCAGGCCGAGCGCGGTGAGCAGCGGCTGCAGCCACCAGCGGTCGGTGCGCAGATGTCGTGCCGGAATGGCCGCGCGCCCGGCGGAAAGGACGCCGTGGCGCGCGGGTGGAGCGGGTGGTGTCGGTGGAGCGGGCGGTTGTGTGTCGGTGGCCAAGGACTACTCCTAGGGCGCTCGGCGGTCCGGCGCCCCCAGCCCTTCGTCTTCCGCGCCGGACCAGAGACTGGGGTCGTACGGCGTATCCGGGATCGTCACCATCTCCTGCCGCGCCTTCTGCCCGGCCGGGGTGGTGCCGACGCTGTCGCGCAGCAGCGCGAGGTCGTCGCTGAGGTGCTTGGTGTCGGCACGGACACGCCTCATGTCCAGGCTGTCGCCGACGTGCTGCTCCAGCTTGGACACGGCCCGGCCCAGTTCATCCAGCCGGCGTTGTACCGATGCAAGTTCGTCCTGCAGGGACATGGCTGTCCTCACCTCCGCCACGTTGCGGGTGCACGACGCTAACGCCAAGCGAGTGTCGCGCGTCACAGTCGCGCTTGGGAAGAGATCTGCAGGGATTGTCCCACCTACGGGTGGCGCGCGCCCTGTGCGAACGCGCCGTGGCGCGTGATTCCCCCGAAGGCCGCGCACCCGTGCGGGGGTGGCGTCCGGCCCACGGGGCCGGGGGCCCGCTCAGGCGTTGCGCCGGGCGGGTGGGAGGCGGTGGTGCGCGACGTGTCGACGGCGTCCGCGGTCGCGGAATGGCTTTCAGTAGGTGCGATAAGCGGCAAATAGGCCGTCCTGTGATCATGGCCCCCTCGCGGAGGTACGCACGCATGGCCCGCAGCGCCACCTTGATCCGCTCCGCGACCGCCGTGGCACTCGCCGCCGCGGTCGCCGCCTCCGCCGGGTGCTCCGCCGGCAAGGACGACCCTCTCGCAGGGACCGACCTCGCCTCGGCGCCCCGGGACGGGGTGCGTGACGGAGGCACCCTGCGCTGGGCCGTGGACGCGGCGCCCGGCACCCTGAACGCGTTCCAGTCCGGGGCGAACGACGCCACCGCACTGGTCGCCGCGGCCGTGCTGCCCGCCGCCTTCCGGCTGGACGGGAAGGGCCGCCCGTACCTGGACACCGATCTGCTGCGGTCGGCCAAGGTGGTGCGGAGCGAGCCGCAGCAGGTCGTGTCGTACCGGCTCAACCCCAAGGCGGTCTGGAGCGACGGCCGCCCGATCGGCGCCGCCGACTTCGCCGCCCAGTGGAAGGCGCTGCGCGGCACCGAGGACGCCTACTGGACCGCGCGCAACGCCGGGTACGACCGGATCTCCTCGGTCAAGGCCGGCAAGGACGCGCACGAGGTGAAGGTCACCTTCGACAAGCGGTACGCGGACTGGCAGTCGCTGTTCACCCCGCTGTACCCCAAGGCCGTCACCGGCACCGCCAAGGCCTTCAACGAGGGCGCGCGCCGCGAGCTGCCGGTGGCCGGCGGGCCCTTCGCCGTCCGCGGCGCGAGCGGGAAGTCCGTCACGCTGGTCCGCAACACCAAGTGGTGGGGCGACCGGGCCAAGCTGTCCCAGCTGGTCCTCGCCGCCGCGCCCGCCCACCAGCGGGCCGCCGACCTGGCCTCCGGCGCGCTGGACGTGGCCGAGGTCGACCGTGACGTGTCCGGCAAGCACGTGGCCGTCTACCGGACGCGCGCCGCCTCCTACACGCAGCTCGCCCTCAACGGTTCCACCGGGCCGCTCGCCGACGAGCAGGTGCGGCACGCCGTGGCCCGCGCGGTGGACCGCCGGGCCATCGCCAAGGCGGTGCTGGCGCCCCTCGGCCTGCCCGACGAACCGCTCGGCAACCACCTGCTGCTGCTCACCCAGGCCGGGTACGCCGACCACAGCTCGGCCCTGGGCACGTCCGACACGAAGGCCGCCCGCGCCCTGCTCGCCGACGCGGGCTGGCAGCGCACCGCCCTGGACCCCGGGGCCGGGGCGGGCGGCGGCGGTGCCGGGGCGGCGGAACGCAACCAGGCGGCGCCCGCGCACAAGGTCGAGGTCAGCGTCGTCGAACCGGCCAAGACGGTGCTGCGCAAGAACGGCAAGGCGCTGACGCTGCGCTTCGTCCTGCCCAAGTCCTCGGCGACCCTGAACACGGTCGGCGAGCGCATCGCCACGATGCTCTCCGGCATCGGCGTGCGCACCGAGCTGCAGCGGGTCTCCGACGACAGCTTCTTCCGCGACCACATCGCGGCCGGCGACTTCGACCTCGCCCTGTACGGCTGGCCCGGCACGGCCTTCCCGGCGACCGACACCCGCCCGATCTTCGCCAAGCCCGAGCCCGCGCCGGACGGCTCCCTGGTGGTCGAGCAGAACTATCCCCGGGTCGGCACCGACCTCATCGACCAGCTCTTCGACCAGGCCGCCGGCGAGCTCGACCCGGCCGAGGCCCGGGACTTCGCCGCCCGCGCCGACGCCCGCATCTGGGCGGCCGCCGGTTCCATCCCCCTCTACCAGCGCCCCGAGCTGGTCGCCCTGCGCAAGGACGTCCTCAACGCGGGTGCCTTCGGCTTCGCGACGCCGCGCTTCCAGGACATCGGCTTCAGGAAGTAGGGCCACACCCGTGACGTCCGTCACGGTGGCCGGGCCCGCGCTTCCCCTGCGCGACGTGCCGTCCTCCCCCCGCCCTGCGGATCGGGGAGGCGGCCCGGCCCCGACCGACCCGGGACGATCATGCCCGGGCGGCCCTTGCCGCCCGGGCCCCGTACCATGGGGTGAGGCCGTGGCTTGACTCGCCCGGCGGGCTAGGTGTGCCGACGAGGGCACGCCGCCCCACCTACCTACCCGGGAGAAGCGCCCCAGTATGCCCACGCGTAACGACATTCGTAATGTCGCCATCGTCGCCCACGTCGACCACGGCAAGACGACGCTGGTGGACGCCATGCTCAAGCAGGCCGGAGCCTTCGCCGCGCACCAGCATCTGGACGACCGGATGATGGACTCCAACGACCTGGAGCGCGAGAAGGGCATCACCATTCTCGCGAAGAACACGGCCGTGAAGTACCACCCCAAGGGTGGCGGCGAACCCATCACGATCAACATCATCGACACCCCCGGCCACGCCGACTTCGGCGGTGAGGTCGAGCGCGGCCTGTCGATGGTCGACGCGGTCGTGCTGCTGGTGGACGCCTCCGAGGGCCCGCTGCCGCAGACCCGCTTCGTGCTGCGCAAGGCGCTGGCCGCGAAGCTGCCGGTCATCCTCTGCATCAACAAGACCGACCGCCCGGACTCCCGGATCGACGAGGTCGTCAACGAGACGTACGACCTGTTCCTGGACCTGGACGCGGACGAGGACCAGATCGAGTTCCCGATCGTCTACGCCTGCGCGCGGGACGGCGTGGCCTCGCTGACCAAGCCGGAGAACGGCACCGTCCCGGCCGACAGCGACAGCCTGGAGCCGTTCTTCTCCACGCTGCTGGAGCACGTCCCGGCCCCGGTGTACGACGAGGCCGCCCCGCTGCAGGCGCACGTCACCAACCTGGACGCCGACAACTTCCTGGGCCGTATCGCGCTGCTCCGCGTCGAGCAGGGCGAGCTCAAGAAGGGCCAGACGGTCGCGTGGATCAAGCGTGACGGCTCGATCGCGAACGTCCGCATCACCGAGCTGATGATGACCGAGGCGCTCACCCGCAAGCCCGCCGAGAAGGCCGGCCCGGGCGACATCTGCGCCGTCGCCGGCATCGCCGACATCACCATCGGCGAGACGCTGGCGGACCCGGAGAACCCGATCGCGCTGCCGCTGATCACGGTGGACGAGCCGGCGATCTCCATGACCATCGGTGCGAACACCTCGCCGCTGGTCGGCCGTGGCCCCGGCGGCAAGGGCGCCGACAAGTCGGCGGTCAAGGACCGCAAGGTCACCGCCCGCCTGGTCAAGGACCGCCTGGAGCGGGAGCTGATCGGTAACGTCAGCCTCCGCGTGCTGCCGACCGAGCGCCCCGACACCTGGGAGGTGCAGGGCCGCGGTGAGCTGGCCCTGGCCATCCTCGTCGAGACCATGCGCCGGGAGGGCTTCGAGCTGACCGTCGGCAAGCCGCAGGTGGTCACCCGCGAGGTCGACGGCAAGGTCCACGAGCCGGTCGAGCGCATCACCATCGACGTGCCCGAGGAGCACATGGGCGCCGTGACGCAGCTCATGGGCACCCGCAAGGGCCGGATGGACAACATGTCCAACCACGGCTCCGGTTGGGTCCGCATGGAGTTCGTCGTGCCCTCCCGCGGTCTGATCGGCTTCCGTACCGAGTTCCTGACCGGCACCCGCGGCACGGGTATCGCCCACTCCATCCACGAGGGCCACGAGCCGTGGTTCGGCCCCCTGGTGACCCGTAACAACGGCTCCCTGGTCGCCGACCGTGCCGGTGCCGTCACCGCCTTCGCGATGACGAACCTCCAGGAGCGCGGTGTGCTCTTCACCGACCCGGGCACCGAGGTGTACGAGGGCATGATCGTCGGCGAGAACTCCCGCGCCGACGACATGGACGTCAACATCACCAAGGAGAAGAAGCTCACGAACATGCGGTCCTCGTCGGCCGACTCGTTCGAGGCGATCGTCCCGCCGCGCAAGCTCTCCCTGGAGCAGTCGCTGGAGTTCTGCCGCGACGACGAGTGCGTCGAGGTGACCCCGGAGACGGTCCGCATCCGCAAGGTCGTCCTGGACCAGAAGGAGCGCGGCCGCACCGCCTCCCGCGCCAAGCGCTGAGGCCCCTGCGGTCCGCGCCGGCGGCGCGGACCGCACCCTCGGCGGTTGCACGGACACCGGCCCGGCCGTCCCCGGTCCCACGGGGGCGCCGGGCCGCTTCGCGGCCGCTCCCGGACGGCTGCGGTGCGGTGCGGATGGGACATCACGGGACATCCACGTCGATCACGGTGTGCGTGGAGCGCCGTTTTCCGTGAGGGCGGTCACATCGAGGGCCCTTTCCGGGGCCGGTTGTGACCGAACTCACCGGGGCTCCGGCCGTCGTGCGCGGTTCGGTTCCCGGGGCGGCGATGTGTCGCGGTTGCGCCAGTGGCGTGGGCGCGACAGCTCGTTCCCTGTCGGCCCGTCAGGCACGTACATTCGCGTGGAATCTACGCGCTTTGAGGGCAACCGGATTTCAGTCCGGCGACGTCCGGATACCGGACGACGTTCACCGGTACTTGTGTTACAAGTCCGTTTCGTCGGTGTCTGTCTACAATCCAAATGTCCGAATTGCGGGATTGTTTTGGACCGGTTGTGACCAAAACGAGATCGTAAGTGTGTGGTTCGTAGGCCCAACGTGACCGATAGTTGGAGCCGTTGAGCTCGGGTCAATGGGTCCAAGCGCTTATGGGGAGCGCCGACTCACGAGCACAGGTGACCGGTATCACTGTCAGGGGTGTCAGTGAGGCCGGCCCTTTCACGTAAGAACAGTGACTCCTGAGGAGGCAAACCCATGCGCGGTGCCAAGAGCGCCACTTGGGTCGCAGGTGCGATCATCGTCGCTATGGCTGCTACCGCTTGCGGTGGCGGCGGTGGTGACAAGGGCAGCAGCAACGACGCTGGCGGCGTCAACCCCAACGGCAAGTTCTCCGTCGAGGTCGGCGAGCCGCAGAACCCCCTGCAGCCTGCCAACACCATGGAGTCCAACGGCAGCATCGTCGTCCGCTCGCTGTTCTCGCAGCTCGTGGACTACGACCCCAAGGGCAACATCGTCATGGTGAACGCCAAGTCGGTGGACACCAAGGACAACAAGACCTACACGGTCACGCTGCAGGACGGCTGGAAGTTCCACGACGGCACCCCGGTGACCGCCGAGTCCTACGTCAAGGCGTGGAACTGGGCCGCGAACATCAACAACGCCCAGACCAACGCGTCGTGGTTCGCGGACATCAAGGGCTTCGAGGACGTCCACCCCGAGAAGGAGGGTGCGAAGCCGAAGGCCGACGCCATGTCCGGCCTGAAGGTCGTCGACGACAAGACCTTCACCATCGAGCTCACCACCCCGATCCCGTACTTCGTGTACAAGCTCGGTTACGAGGTGTTCTCGCCCCTGCCGGAGTCCTTCTACAAGGACCCGAAGGCCGCGGGCGAGAACCCGGTCGGCAACGGCCCGTACCAGTTCGTCAAGTGGGACCACAAGAAGCAGATCGAGGTCAAGCGCTTCGACGGCTACAAGGGCCCGGACAAGGCGAAGAACGGCGGTGTGATCTTCAAGAACTACACCGGCCTCGAGGCTGCGTACGAGGACCTGAAGTCCGGCAACGTCGACGTCCTGCGTCAGATCGCGCCGAAGGACCTCCCGGTCTACCGCGACGACCTCGGTGACCGCGCCGTGGACCAGGCGTACTCCGCCATCCAGTCCATCGTCCCGGCCTTCTACTCCAAGCAGTGGAAGAACGTCGACCCCAAGGTCATCCAGGGTCTGTCGATGGCGATCGACCGCGACACCATCACCAAGACGGTGCTCCAGGGCACCCGTGAGCCCGCCACCGGCTTCGTCGCCAAGGGCGTGCTCGGCTACCAGGACAACGTGGGCGGCGACGTCTTCAAGTACGACCCCGCGAAGGCCAAGGAGCTCATCAAGGCCGGCGGCGGCGTCCCCGGCAACAAGATCTCCATCCAGTACAACGCCGACGGTGGCCACAAGGAGTGGGTGGAGGCCGTCTGCAACAGCATCACCAACGCGACCGGTGTCAAGTGCGCCGGCGACTCCAAGGCCGACTTCCAGAGCGACCTGGACGCCCGCGAGGCCCACGAGGTCAAGTCGATCTACCGCAGTGGCTGGGTGCTCGACTACCCCGTGAACGCCAACTTCATCCGTGACCTCTACGGCACCACCTCGGCGGGCAACCAGTCCGGCTTCTCCAACAAGGAGCTGGACGAGCTGATCAAGAAGGCCGACACCGCGGCCACGCTCGACGAGTCGGTCAAGGAGTACCAGGCCGCCGAGAAGAAGATGGTCGAGCTCATGCCCGCCATCCCGCTCTGGTACTACAAGGTCAACGCCGGCTACTCGGAGAACGTCTCGAACGTCCAGTACGCGCAGAACGGTGACCCGATCCTCACCGGCGTCGAGGTCAAGAAGTAACCATCGCGTAGTGAGCACGCCGGTGCGGGACTGACGGAGACGTCGGACGCGCGGGGTGCAGGCAACGGCTGGGGGGCCCTTCTCCCGTCTTCCCGAAGAGGAGGACGGGGGAAGGGCCCATCTCTGCTGCCACAGCGACTGACATGGAGGCACGATGGGGCGTTACGTCGCGCGGCGACTGCTCCAGATGATCCCGGTGTTCATCGGGACGACTCTGCTCATCTTTTTCATGGTCTACGCCCTGCCGGGCGACCCCGTGCGGGCGCTCTTCGGCGACAAGGGCGCGGACCCGGCGACCGTGGCGCGGATCCGTCATGACCTCGGTCTGGACCAGCCGATCCTGAAGCAGTACTGGGATTACATGACGGGCATCATCCTGCACTTCGACTTCGGCAACCAGATTGCCAGCGGTCGTCCGGTGCGTGACGTGCTCGGGGACGCCTTCCCGGTGACGCTGCGGCTCGCGGGGCTCTCCTTCGCGATCGAACTGGTCGTGGGCATCGCCCTCGGTGTCTGGGCCGGCATGCGCGCGGGCAAGCTCGCCGACTCGCTGGTGCTGATCTTCACCCTGCTGCTGATCTCGGTCCCGGTCTTCGTCCTCGGCTTCATCTTCAAGCTGGTCTTCGCCTTCCAGCTCGGATGGATGACGCCGAACGTCCAGGACTCCACCAACTACAGCCAGCTGCTGATGCCGGCCATCGTGCTGGCCAGCCTCTCGCTGGCGTACGTGGCGCGCCTGACCCGTACCTCCATAGCCGAGAACCTGCGCGCCGACTACATGCGGACCGCCATCGCCAAGGGCCTGCCCCGGCGCCGCGTGGTCGGCGTGCACCTGATGCGCAACTCGATGATCCCGGTGGTCACCTTCCTCGGTACCGACATCGGCGCCCTGATGGGCGGTGCGGTCGTCACCGAGGGCCTGTTCAACATCCACGGTGTCGGCGGCACGATCTACGAGTCCATCCTGCGCCGCGAGGGGACCACGCTGGTCGGTCTCGTCACCGTCCTCGTGCTGGTCTTCCTCGTCACCAGCCTGATCGTCGACCTGCTCTACGCGGTCCTGGACCCGAGGATCCGTTATGCCTGACGTCACCAAGACCGCCGTCGAGAACGCGGACCCGATGGCCGCCACGGCCGCGGACACCGCTTCCGCCACCGGGCCGGCGCCCACGGCGGAGAAGGCGCGCAGCCTGTGGGGCGACGCCTGGCGGGACCTGCGCCGCAACCCCTACTTCGTGGTCTCCGGGATCCTGATCCTGCTCCTGCTGGTGATCTCGGTCTTCCCGGGCCTGTTCACCAGCGCCTCGCCGACCTACGCCGACCTGCGGAACCACTACCTGGGCAAGCCCGAGTACGGGCACGTGTTCTCCGCGGAGTGGCTCGGCTACGACGGGCAGGGCCGCAGCGTCTTCGCCCGTGTGATCTACGGGACCCGGGCCTCGATCACGGTCGGCGTCAGCGTGACCGTCCTGGTCACCGTGCTGGGCGGCCTGGTCGGCATGATCGCCGGTTACTTCGGCGGCATGGTCGACACGATCCTGTCCCGGATCACCGACATCTTCTTCGCGGTCCCGTTCCTGCTCGGCACGCTGGTCGTCCTGAACTCCTTCACCGACCGCACGGTCTGGGTGGTGTCGGGTGCGCTGGCCTTCCTCGGCTGGACGCAGATCGCCCGCGTCATGCGCGGTTCGGTGATCACCATCAAGCAGGCGGACTACGTGCACGCCGCCCAGGCCCTGGGCGCGAGCACCACACGGATCCTGTTCAAGCACATCCTGCCGAACGCGGTCGCCCCGGTGATCGTCGTCGCCACCATCGCGCTCGGCGGCTACATCTCGGCCGAGGCCACCCTGTCCTACCTCGGACTGGGCCTGCCCACGTCCGTGGTCTCCTGGGGTCAGGACATCTCCGGCGGTGCCGCGCAGATCCGTACGGCTCAGCACATCATGCTGTACCCGTCGATCATGCTGAGCATCACGGTCCTGGCGTTCATCATGCTCGGCGATGCGGTCCGCAACGCCCTCGACCCCAAGCTGCGCTGAGGGAGGCGTACGTGACCACCATCGACAAGACCGCGGACGTGCCCGCACCCCGTACCGGGGATGCCGCCGCTCCGCTGCTGGAAGTGCGCGACCTGCACGTGGAGTTCCACACCCGTGACGGCATCGCCAAGGCCGTCAACGGTGTGAACTACACGGTGTCGGCCGGTGAGACCCTGGCGGTGCTGGGCGAGTCCGGCTCCGGCAAGTCCGTGACCGCGCAGGCGATCATGGGCATCCTGGACATGCCCCCCGGGCGGATCCCGCAGGGCGAGATCCTCTTCCAGGGCCAGGACATGCTCAAGATGTCCGGCGAGCAGCGCCGGAAGATCCGTGGTCGCAAGATCGCGATGATCTTCCAGGACGCGCTGTCCTCGCTGAACCCGGTGCTCACCGTCGGCTACCAGCTCGGCGAGATGTTCCGGGTCCACCAGGGCCTGTCCAAGAAGGAAGCCAAGGCCAAGGCCATCGAGATGATGGACCGGGTCCGCATCCCGGCGGCGAAGGAGCGGGTCAACGACTACCCGCACCAGTTCTCCGGCGGTATGCGCCAGCGCATCATGATCGCGATGGCGCTGGCCCTGGAGCCCGAGCTGATCATCGCGGACGAGCCCACCACCGCGCTCGACGTGACGGTGCAGGCCCAGGTCATGGACCTGCTCGCGGAACTGCAGCGCGAGTACAACATGGGCCTGATCCTGATCACCCACGACCTCGGCGTGGTCGCCGACGTCGCGGACAAGATCGCGGTGATGTACGCGGGCCGGATCGTCGAGACCGCGCCGGTCCACGAGATCTACAAGCGGCCCGCGCACCCGTACACCAAGGGCCTGCTGGAGTCGATCCCGCGCCTGGACCAGAAGGGCCAGGAGCTCTACGCGATCAAGGGCCTGCCCCCGAACCTGCTGCGCATCCCCACCGGCTGCGCGTTCAACCCGCGCTGCGAGATGGCGCAGGACATCTGCCGCACCGAGATCCCCACGCTGCACCGGGTGACCGAGCAGGACGGCAGCGAGCTGCCGGGCCGCGGCAGTGCGTGCCACTTCTGGAAGGAGACGATCCATGGCTGACGTCACCAATAACGACGAGGCCGTCTCCGACGAGGTGGCGGCGGTCGAGGCCGCGATCGCCCAGCCGGTCAAGCGCGGCGAGCCGATCCTCCAGGTGCGCAACCTGGTCAAGCACTTCCCGCTGACCCAGGGCATCCTCTTCAAGAAGCAGATCGGCGCCGTCAAGGCCGTCGACGGGATCTCCTTCGACCTGTACCAGGGCGAGACCCTGGGCATCGTCGGCGAGTCCGGCTGCGGCAAGTCCACCGTCGCCAAGCTGCTGATGAACCTGGAGCGGGCCACCGCCGGCGAGGTCTTCTACAAGGGGCAGGACATCACCAAGCTGTCCCGCCGCGCCCTGAAGGCCGTGCGACGGAACATCCAGATGGTGTTCCAGGACCCGTACACCTCGCTGAACCCGCGCATGACGGTCGGCGACATCATCGGCGAGACCTTCGACATCCACCCCGAGGTGGCACCGAAGGGCGACCGGCGCCGCAAGGTGCAGGAGCTGCTGGACGTCGTCGGCCTGAACCCGGAGTACATCAACCGGTACCCGCACCAGTTCTCCGGCGGCCAGCGGCAGCGCATCGGCATCGCCCGCGGCCTGGCGCTCAACCCGGAGATCATCATCTGCGACGAGCCGGTCTCGGCGCTGGACGTCTCCGTGCAGGCGCAGGTCATCAACCTGATGGAGAAGCTGCAGGACGAGTTCAACCTCTCCTACATCTTCATCGCGCACGACCTGTCGATCGTCCGCCACATCTCCGACCGCGTCGGCGTGATGTACCTGGGCAAGATGGCCGAGATCGGTACCGACACCGAGATCTACGACCACCCGACCCACCCGTACACCCAGGCGCTGCTCTCGGCCGTGCCGGTGCCGGACCCGGAGGCGCGCGAGCACCGCGAGCGCATCATCCTCAGCGGTGACGTCCCGTCGCCGGCCAACCCGCCGTCCGGCTGCCGTTTCCGCACCCGGTGCTGGAAGGCACAGGACCGGTGTGCCACCGAGGAGCCGCTGCTGGCCATCCCGCAGCGCTTCAAGGGCGAGGACACCCCGGCCGCGCACGAGTCGGCGTGCCACTTCGCCGAGGAGAAGGACGTCGTCCACGCGGTGAACTGAGCACCACCCGCACCACCCACGAGGGGCGCCTGCACGATCGCCGTGCGGGCGCCCCTCGGGCGTTCACGGCCGTACGGGGCGGCCGTCCGGCCCGGCGAGCGCGAGAGCGGTGAGGAAGGCCCCCTGGTGCGGGTCGGCCCAGTCGTCGTTCTCCGTGGCGTCCAGGAGCGTCCAGATGCCCCACTCGACCTGCATGTAGCGCACGGCCACCGGCCACAGGGCCACCTCGGCAGCGGTCAGCGTGCAGTGGCGGCGGTAGGCGTCGTGGAAGACGGCCCATTCACGGGGTGTGAACGGCCGCGGCGGGGCGCCCGGGGACTCGGTGTGGAAGAGCAGCAGCGCCAGCGCGAGGTCGAGCAGTCGGGGCGCGTACTCGGCGTTCTCCGGGTCGATCAGGACCGGGCCGTCCTCGGCGTAGACCAGGTTGTTCGCCTTGAAGTCCATCGACGCGACGACACGGGGCAGGCCCGCGTCGCGCAGGGCGGGCAGCAGGTGCGTCATCAGGGTCCGCGACCACGGCTCCAGCCGGGCCGTCGCGGCCTCCCGGACCGCCGGGGCGTGGCGGGCCAGGGCGGGGCGCAGCGCGTCGAGCTCGGCTTCGAGTTCCGCCGCTTCGTGGTCGGGCCAGGTGAAGGCGGGGACCGCGGCGGGGCCGTCGGCGCTGTGGGCGTGCAGCCGTCCCAGCAGGTCGCCCGCGGCCTCGATGTCCGCTTCCGTACCGCGGTAGGGCCTGCCCTCCACCCAGGGGTAGGCGACCCAGTCCCCCTCGCCGATCCGGGCCGGGTTCGCGGCCGGCCCGTCGAGCGGGGTGACCACCGGGACGCCCCGGGCCGCCAGCGCGCGCGTCCAGCCGGCGACGGCCGCCGCCGCGGTCTGCGGCGAGGCGGCCTTCTTCAGTGCCGCTTCCGTACCGGCCACACGGCAGCGGAAGACCGGCGAGTGCGGGTGGACCGAGCGGGCGGGACGGTCGCCCTCGGCCACCCCGAAATGGGCGAAGACGTCGGCGAAGGGCCGGGAGCGCGCGAGGGGCATGGCGGGGATCCTGTCCTGCCGGGAGACCCGGCCGCGGCCTGCGGGGCCGTCAACGGTCCCATGGCGGCGCCCGCTTCGGCCACGCATATGAAGCGGTCCGCCCCGCCACCGAGGTGCGGTGACGGGGCGGACGCGGTGCCGGGAGCCGGCGCGGCTTACTTCAGGTAGCCGATGTTCTCGTAGCGCAGGTCCTGGAAGCCGTAGGCGCCGATGTTGGCCAGGTCCTTCTTCACCGCGTAGATGTCGGGACGCTGGTACAGCGGCAGCAGGTTGGCCTGCTGCCAGATCAGCAGGTCCGCGGCGTTGGCGTCGTCGATCGCCTGGGCCGGGTCGGTGTCGGCGGCGGCCTTGTTCATGGCCGCGTCCAGCTCGTCGCTGCCGACGCCGGTGTAGTTCTGCTGGATGTTGTCACCCACGGGCTTGGCGTAGATCGACTTGGTCGACGACACCGGGAAGGACGTGCCGAGCCAGGAGAAGGCCGTCAGGTCGAAGCTGCCGGTGTTGACGTACTTGTCGAAGAACTCCTGCAGCGGCACCGACTTGATGTTCAGCTTGATGCCGACCGCCTTGAGCATCGGCTGCATCAGCTTGCCCTCGTTGGCGGAGGTGCTGACGTTCGCCGGGATGACGAAGTCCAGCTCCAGGGTCTTGCCGCCCTTGGTGCGGAACTCGCCGCTCTGCTTCCAGCCGGCCTCGTCCAGCAGGCTCTTGGCCTTGGCCTGGTCGAAGGTGCCGATGCCGGCGGAGTTGTCCTTGTAGCCCTTCTGGTTGGTGACGAAGAAGTGGTTGTTCAGCGGCTTGGCGTCCCAGTCCAGACCCTGCAGGTCGGACTCGGCGATGGCCTGCCGGTTCAGGGCGGACATGATGGCCTGGCGGACCTTGACCTCCTTCAGCGCACCGCGGGCGCCGTTGAAGGTGACGTGGCGGTAGTTGGGGCCGGCCGCCTTGCGGATGTCGGCGCCCTTGACCTCCTTGGCCTGCTTGTAGGCGGCCGAGTCGGGGCCGACGTTGAAGAAGTCGACCTCGCCGTTGGCGAAGGCGCCGGCGGTGGCGTCCGAGTCCAGCGCGCGGTAGATGATCTTGTCCAGAATGGCCTTGTTGCCCCACCAGCTGTCGTCACGCACGACGGTCAGGGTCTTGGTGGTCTTGTCGATGCCCTGGAACTTGAAGGCGCCCGCGGTGACCGGGAACTTGCCCAGGTAGCCGGTGTTGAAGCCGTCGGCGGTGCCGACGACCTTGGCCGGGTAGAGCGGGCTGAACAGGCCCTTCCAGTCACCGTAGGGGCTGGAGAAGGTGACCACGGCCTCCTGGTCGTTGGCGCCCTTGGCGACGCTGCTGATCAGCTCGTAGCCGGTGCTGGAGGAGATCTTGTACTTGGCGTCCTTGCCGTTCAGCGCCTTCCAGCTGGCCTCGAAGTCCTTCCAGGACAGCGGGGTGCCGTCGGACCACTTGGCCTTGGGGTTGATCTTGTACGTGACGACCTGCTTGCCGGCGGTGTCGGCGACCTCGGCGGAGGTCAGGTAGTCCGGGTTCGGGGTGACCGTGCCGGTGGCGTCCGACATCATGATGATCGGCATCACGGCGCGCTCGACGTCGTAGCCGTCGGCCAGGGTGCCGTCGATCTGGTTGTAGTTGAAGTTCTCGGCGATCTCGCCCAGCGGCCAGTTCAGGGTGCCACCCTGCTTGAGCTGGTCGCGGTCGGTGGCCTTGATGTTGTTGACGCTCGACTTGGGCACCGAGTTCTTCTTGGACGCGGCGTCGCTCTTCCCGTCCCCGCCGCCGCACGCGGTCAGGGTCAGCGCGCTCGCCGTGGCCAGCGCCACCACGGCGACGGACATACGTGTTCTGTTCAACGGACTCTCTCTCCTCTTACGGGGTGGGAAATCACACGACGGTGACGGCGGCGGCAAAGTGGCAGGCCGCGGTGTGGTCGCCCGCCAGTCCGGTCGGTGCCGGGTCCTCCTCGCGGCACCGGCCGCGGTCGGACTCGTCGAGGGAGGCGAACTTCGGGCAGCGGTTGCGGAATCGGCAGCCGGTCGGCACGTCCGCGGGGCTGGGAAGGTCACCGGTGAGCAGGATGCGCCTGCGATCGCGCTCCTTGCGGGGATCGGGCAGCGGCACCGCGGAGAGCAGCGCCTGGGTGTACGGGTGGGAGGGTGCTTCGAAGACGGCCTCGGCGGAACCGAGTTCGACGATCCGGCCGAGGTACATCACCGCGATCCGGTCGGCGATGTGCCGCACGACGGACAGGTCGTGCGCCACGAAGAGGTAGCTCAGGTTCATGCGCGCCTTGAGCTCGTCCAGCAGGTTGAGCACACCGGCCTGGATGGACACGTCCAGGGCCGAGACCGGCTCGTCCAGGACGACCAGCTTGGGCTCCAGCGCCAGCGCCCGCGCGATGCTGATGCGCTGCCGCTGCCCGCCGGAGAACTCCGCCGGGAAACGGTCCACGTGGTCCGGGTCGAGGCCGACCTGGTTCAGCAGTTCCGGCACCCGGGCGGCGATGCGGTCCCGGGACCAGCCGTGGGTCTTCATGGGCTCGGCGAGGATGTCGCCGACCGGCATCCGCGGGTCGAGCGCGGCCATCGGGTCCTGGAAGACCACCTGGAGGTCGCGGCGGAGCGCCTTGCGGTCGGCGCCCTTCAGGCCCCGGATGTCCTTGCCGAAGACGGTGACCGTGCCGGACTGCCCGGAGGGCAGGTCGAGGATCTCCAGCAGTGTCGTGGTCTTGCCGCAGCCCGACTCGCCCACCAGGCCGAGCGTCTCGCCCTCGCGGATGTCGAAGCTGATGCCGTCGACCGCGCGGACCTCGCCGACCTTGCGCTTGATGACCGCGCCGTGGAGCAGCGGGAAGTGCTTGACCAGCCCGTCGACCTCCAGCACCGGGGCGCGGTCCGCGCGGGGCACGGAGTCGGCCGGGGCCTCGGGCACGGGCGGTACCGGGTAGATGGTCGCGGGGTCGAGGGAGCCGCCCGCCACCAGCTCGTGGCTGCGGTGGCAGGCCGTGGGGTGGTTGCCCCCCTCACGCACCGTCAGCTCGGGCTCGATGCGGCGGCACACGTCGATGGCGATGGGGCAGCGGGCCGCGAAGGGGCAGCCGGTCGGCAGGTCCACCAGCGAGGGCGGGTTGCCGTCGATCGGGGTCAGCGCGTGCCGCCCGCCGTCGTCGAGCCGGGGGATCGAGCCGAGCAGACCGATGGTGTACGGCATGCGCGGGGTGTAGTAGACGTCGTCCACGGTCCCGGTCTCCACCGGGCGGCCCGCGTACATCACCTGGACCCGGTCGGCGAAGCCGGCGACCACGCCCAGGTCGTGGGTGATCATGACGATGGCGGCGCCGGTGACCTCCTGGGCCTTCTTCAGGACGTCGAGGATCTGCGCCTGGATGGTCACGTCCAGGGCGGTCGTCGGCTCGTCGGCGATGATCACCTCGGGGTCGTTGGCGATCGCCATGGCGATCATCGCGCGCTGGCGCATGCCGCCGGAGAACTCGTGCGGGAAGGCGTCGGCGCGCCGCGCCGGGTCCGGGATGCCCACCAGGTCCAGCAGCTCGATCGCGCGCTTGCGGGCGGTGTCCTTGTCCAGGTCCTGGTGGATCCGCAGCGCCTCGACGATCTGGTTGCCGACGGAGTAGACCGGGGTCAGCGCGGACAACGGGTCCTGGAAGACCATCGCGATGTCCTTGCCGCGGATCTCGGTCATGTCCCGGTCGTCCAGCTCCAGCAGCTCGCGGCCGTGCAGCTTGACCGAGCCCTTGATGTCGGCGGTCTCCGGGAGCAGTCCGAGGACCGCGAGGGAGGAGACGGACTTGCCGGAGCCGGACTCGCCGACGATGCCGAGGACCTCGCCGGGACGCACGGAGAAGGACACGCCGCGCACGGCCCTGACCGGCCCGGCCTCGCTCGGGAAGGAGACGTGGAGGTCGGTGACCTCAAGGGCGGGGGGCGTCTCGCTCACGACGTGCGTCCTTCCTTGGACGTGCTCTTCTTGGTGGTGCGGGGTGCGCGGGCCTTGGCGCCGCTGGAGTTGGGGTCGAGGGCGTCGCGCAGGCCGTCGCCGATGAAGGCGATGGACAGGCAGATCAGCACCAGGCAGCCGGCCGGGAAGTAGAACAGCCACGGGAAGGACGGGGCGGCGGGGGTGCCGGTCGCGATGAGCGTGCCCAGCGAGACGTCGGGGGCCTGCACCCCGAAGCCGAAGTACGACAGGCTGCTTTCCCCGATGATCGCGGCGCCGACCTGGATCGTCCCGTCGATGATCAGCAACGAGGCCATCGACGGCAGGATGTGCCGGAAGATGATGACCGGCGAGGACACGCCCATGTACTTGGCGGCCTTGACGAATTCACGGTCCTTCAGGGTGAGCGTCATGCTGCGGACCACCCGGCCGCTGATCATCCAGCTGAACGCCGCCAGCAGCACCACGAACACCAGCCAGGTGGTCCCCTGGAACAGGGGCGAGAGCACCGCGATGATCAGGAAGCTGGGCATGACGAGCAGCAGGTCGACCATCCACATCAGGGAGCGGTCGCTCCAGCTGCCGAAGTAGCCGGCGGCCGCGCCGACCGCGGCGGCCATGAAGGTGCAGATGAGGCCGGTCAGGATGCCGATGACCAGCGACTTCTGCATACCGCGCGCGGTGAGCGCGAAGATGTCGGTGCCCGTCTGGTCGGTGCCGAACCAGTGGTCCGGCGAGGGCGGCTTCTGGAAGGCGGTGAAGTCGAGTTCGGTGTAGTCCCACTTGTAGAACAGCGGCGCGACATACGCCATCAGGAAGAGCAGGACCAGCATGACCAGGCCGAACAGGGCCATGCGGTTGCGCGAAAAGCGGACGGCGGTGAGCCGGAGCCGGCTGCTCGCGCGGCGCTTGGCAGGCTGGTCGCCCGGCGCGGCGGCGGGCACTTGCGCCGGAGGCTGTACGGAGGGGGTCTGGACGGCCATGGGTGGAGGCTCCTGGTAACGCGGGATCGGGGCGGCGGAGGGGTGCGGTGGGTCTCAGCGCACCCGTACGCGGGGATCGAGCGCCGCGTAGAGCACATCGGACAGCAGGCCGGCGATCAGGACCACGGACGCCGTGAACATGCCGACGGCGGCGACCGCGTTGACGTCGTTCGTGCGAATGGAGTCGACCAGCCACTCGCCCATGCCGTGCCAGCCGTAGATCTTCTCCGTGAAGGTCGCGCCGGTGAAGAGCAGGACGACGTTGTAGACCAGCAGCGGGACCACCGGGAGGACGGCGGTGCGCAGCCCGTGTTTCATCAGCGCCGCCCGCCGCGACAGGCCCTTGGCCCGGGCGGTGCGGAGGAAGTCGCTGCCGAGGACGTCCAGCATGGTGCTGCGCTGGTAGCGGCTGTAGAGGGCGACCTGAATGAGGATCAGGGTCAGGCTGGGTACCAGCAGGTGTTGCAACCGGCTGAGGAGGATCTCACCGGTCCCGGTCAGGCCGGGATCGTACTCGTTGGTGTACTCGATGAGTTTGAACCCCACGGCGTCGTTGAGGTTGATCGACCAGAGCTTGAGCGTCACCGCGATCACCGGAACCGGCATGGCCAGGATGAAGAAGGAGCCCAGCGTCGCGACCCGGTCCGATGTCCGGTACTGCCTGATGGCCCCCCAGGCGCCCACCAGGACGCCGCCGATGGAACCCAGGATGGTGGCGATCAGCAGCAGGCGCGTGCTCACCCCGACGCGCCGGCCGAACTCGTCGTTGACCTCACCGCCGGTGACGGTCCGTCCGAGGTCCCCGTGGGCCACGCCGTTCGCCCAGTGGGCGAAGCGGACCACGACCGGGGTGTCGGGGTTGAGGTTGTAGTCGTTCAGGGTGGCCGTCACCGAGGACGCGGCCACCGGGGGGTTGCGGCCTGCGAAGTTGGCCCGCGGGTTGAGGCTGATCGCCGCCAGGAAGTACGTGAGGGAAGCCGCGATGAGAACCAGCGCCACGTGGTTGATCAGTCGGCGCAGCAGGTAACGGCCCACGGCTCACACTCTCAGTCGGTTCGTTTCGAACAAATAACAAGGTTGAACTTTCTTCGCCGGCCGCGTCTGACATAGTTGTGTAGCACGGCCGAAACATTTGCACCCGGGCCGTCTGCGCAGGTCGTGCGCATTCCACCCGGGCTTGAAGGGTTGATGGGACTTTCGCAACCGAATTATGGCCGCGTCAACGAGCGCCGGTTCGTCGTGATGGATCCTTTATTTTTTTGGTCGAAATTTAACCCGACTATCGGGATAACCCTCATTGACGGGCCGGCGCATAGGGAAAACCCTCTGTCCCGCCTCGGGAACCCCCGGGCCGGTGAGCCGCTGTGCAATATGTACGGGTTTGCGATGTCATGGTGAGTCTCGTGTCCTTCATGGCGTAGAGAGCTCCCCGAGGAGGCATCCGATGCGACGGAGCGCGGCGAGGTGGGCCGCGGGCGCGGCCGTGGCCGCCCTGGTGGCCACCGGCTGCGGGGGTGGGGGCGCGGGCGGCGGATCGACCGGCGCCTCCGGGGTGTTCAGCGCCTCGTGGACCGATCCGCAGAATCCGCTGGAGCCCGCCAACACCAATGAGGTGCAGGGCGGCAAGGTGCTGGACATGATCTTCCGCGGCCTGAAGAAGTACAACCCGAGGACGGCGGCCGCCGAGAACGTCATCGCCGACGCGATCACCACCACCGACCAGCGGACGTTCAGGATCAGGCTCAAGGACGGCTGGACCTTCAGCAACGGTGAGAAGGTCACCTCCGGTTCGTTCATCGACGCCTGGAACTACGGGGCGCTGGTGACGAACAAGCAGATCAACGCCTCCTTCTTCCGGTACGTCGAGGGCTACGACAAGGTCCACCCGGAGTCCGGCGGGCCGGCCGCCGGGAAGCTCTCCGGCCTGACCAGGCAGGACGACCTGAACTTCACCGTCAAGCTCAACCAGAAGTTCTCCACCTGGCCGGACACCCTCGGCTACGCCGCCTTCATGCCGCTGCCCCGGGCCTTCTTCACCGACCACGCCGCCTGGCTGCGCAAGCCGATCGGCAACGGCCCGTACCGCGTGGAGTCCTACACCAAGGGCCAGGGCATGCACCTGCGCACGTGGGACGGGTACAAGGGCGGCGACGCGGCCGTCAACGGCGGCGTGGACCTCAAGGTCTACACGGACAACATCACCGCCTACACCGACCTGCAGGCCGGCAACCTCGACCTGGTCGACGACGTCCCCGCCTCCCAGTTGAAGAACGTGAAGGGCGACCTGGACGGCCGCTACCTCAACACCCCGGCCGGCATCATCCAGACCCTCGCCTTCCCGCTCTACGACAAGGCCTGGTCGGGCGAGAACTCCGAGAAGCTCCGCCAGGGAATCTCCATGGCGATCAACCGCAAGCAGATCACCCGGCAGATCTTCCAGAACACCCGCATCCCGGCGCGGGACTGGACCTCACCCGTGCTCGGCGCGGAGGGCGGCTTCGACGACACCCTCTGCGGCCGCACGTGCGACTACGACCCCGCCCGGGCCAGGCAGCTGGTCAAGGAGGGCGGCGGCCTCCCCGGAGGCACCATGAGGATCACCTACAACGCGGACAGCGGCTCCCACAAGGACTGGGTCGACGCGGTCTGCAACAGCATCAACAACGCGCTGGGCAAGGACGACGCCTGTGTCGGCGACCCCGTCGGCACCTTCGCCGACTTCCGCAACCAGATCGTCAACAAGCAGATGAAGAACCCGTTCCGGGCGGGGTGGCAGATGGACTACCCGCTGATCCAGAACTTCCTGCAGCCGCTGTACTACACCGGCGCCTCGTCCAACGACGCGCACTTCAGCGACCCGGAGTTCGACGAGCTCGTCGACCGGGCGAACGCCGAGAGCGACACCGCCAAGGCCGTCGACACCTTCCAGCAGGCCGAGCGGATCCTGCCGCAGCAGGTCCCGGCGATCGCCCTGTGGTACCAGAACGGCAGCGCGGGCTGGTCCGGGCGGCTCTCCGCCGTCGCCCTCAACCCCTTCAGCGTCCCCGTCTACAACCAGATCAAGGTCAGCTGACGCCCATGGGACGGTACGTCATCCGCCGTCTGCTGCAGATGATCCCGGTCTTCGTCGGCACCACCGTGCTGATCTTCGTCATGGTGTACGCGCTCGGCGACCCGGTCCAGGCCCGGTGCGGGGACCGCGCCTGCGACCCCGCCACGGCCGCGCAGATCCGCCACGACCTGTACCTGGACCACCCGCTGTGGCAGCAGTACCTGCACTACATGGGGCAGATCTTCCGCGGCGACTTCGGGGTCGCGTGGAACGGCCAGCCGGTCACCGAGCTGCTGGCCACCGCCCTCCCGGTCACGCTGCGGCTGACGGTCCTCGCCATCCTCTTCGAGATCGTCATCGGCATCACCCTCGGCGTCCTCACCGGGCTGCGCCGCGGCCGTCCCGCCGACACCGCGACGCTGCTCGGCACCCTCGTCGTCATCTCCGTGCCGACCTTCGTCACCGGCTACGTGCTGCAGTACCTGCTCGGTGTCAAGTGGAACCTCATCGCGCCCTCGGTCTCCTCCGAGGCCCGGTTCGACGAACTGATCGTGCCGGCGTTCGTGCTGGCCCTGACCTCGCTCGCCTACGTCACCCGGCTCACCCGCACCTCCGTCGTGGAGAACGTCCACGCCGACTACGTCAGGACCGCCGTCGCCAAGGGGCTGCCGCGCCGCCGGGTGATCACCCGTCACCTGCTGCGCAACTCCCTCATCCCGGTGGTCACCTTCATCGGCACCGACATCGGGGCACTGATGGGCGGGGCCATCGTCACCGAGCGCATCTTCAACATCCACGGCGTGGGCTACCAGCTCTACCAGGGCATCCTGCGGCTCGACTCGGCCACCGTGGTGGGCTTCGTGACCATCCTGGTCATCGTCTTCCTCCTCGCGAACCTGCTGGTCGACCTGCTCTACGCCGTCCTCGACCCGAGGATCCGCTATGCCTGAGCCGCGCAACCACCCCGACGAGGCCATGGAGCCGGCCGGCGGGACGGGAGCCGCCATGGGCCTGGGGCAGGACGAGGCACGCACCCTGGAGCGGGCGCCCGGCCCCGGTACGGCAGGGCCCGCCCCGGCCGCCCTCCCCGGGGCGGACCGGCCGCGCAGCCTGTGGTCGGACGCCTGGCGGGACCTGCGGCGCAACCCGGTCTTCGTGATCGCCGCGCTGGTGATCCTCTTCCTCGTCGTCATCTCCGTCTGGCCGCAGCTCATCGCCCCCGGCAACCCGCTCAGCTGCAACCTGGACAACTCCCAGAAGGGCTCCGCGCCCGGCCACCCCTTCGGCTTCGACACCCAGGGGTGCGACGTCTACACCCGGGTCGTCCACGGGGCGCGCGCCTCGGTCACCGTGGGCGTCTGCGCCACCCTCGGAGCGGCCCTGCTCGGCGCGCTGCTCGGTGGCCTCGCCGGTTACCACGGCGGCTGGGCCGACGCGGTGCTGTCCCGGGTGAGCGACATCTTCTTCGGCATCCCGATCGTCCTCGGCGGCCTGGTCTTCCTGTCCGTCGTCACCAGCACCACCGTCTGGCCGGTGGTGGGCT
The DNA here is from genome assembly GCF_033792765.1 of Streptomyces sp. PA03-6a. Taxonomy (NCBI): domain Bacteria; kingdom Bacillati; phylum Actinomycetota; class Actinomycetes; order Kitasatosporales; family Streptomycetaceae; genus Streptomyces; species Streptomyces sp. PA03-6a. The sequence goes on from NZ_JARAVK010000072.1 coordinate 34,730, forward strand.
TCATCGTGCTGCTCGGCTGGCCGCAGATCGGCCGCATCGCCCGCGGCTCGGTGATCACCGCCAAGCAGAACGACTACGTCCAGGCCGCCCGCGCCCTCGGCGCCGGCACCACCCGTCTGCTGCTGCGGCACATCGCGCCCAACGCCGTCGCGCCCGTCATCGTCGTGGCGACCATCGCGCTCGGCACGTACATCTCCCTGGAGGCCACCCTGTCCTACCTCGGCGTCGGGCTGAAACCGCCCACCGTCTCCTGGGGCATCGACATCTCCCAGGCCTCCACCCAGATCCGCAACGCACCGCACATGCTGCTCTGGCCGGCCGGGGCGCTGAGCGTGACGGTGCTGGCCTTCATCATGCTCGGTGACGCGGTGCGCGACGCCCTCGACCCCAAGCTGCGCTGATGGACGGAGGAACGATGGCCGCCGCGGCCCGGGACGAGCCGCCCCTGCTCGACGTACGCGACCTGCACGTGGAGTTCCGCACCCGGGACGGCGTCGCGCGGGCCGTCAACGGGGTCTCCTACGCGGTGCGTCCCCGTCAGACGCTCGCCGTGCTGGGCGAGTCCGGCTCCGGCAAGTCCGTGACCGCGCAGGCCGTCATGGGCATCCTCGACTCGCCGCCCGGGTTCGTCACCCGCGGCGAGATCCTCTTCCGCGGCGAGGACCTGCTCACCATGGGCGCCGAGGAGCGCCGCAAGGTGCGCGGGGCCAGGATGGCGATGATCTTCCAGGACGCGCTGTCCGCCCTCAACCCCGTCCTGACCGTCGGCGAGCAGCTCGGCGAGATGTTCCGGGTCCACCGGGGGATGTCCCGCAAGGACGCCCGGGCCAGGGCGGTGGAGCTGATGGACCGGGTGCGGATCCCCGCGGCGCGCGAACGCGTCGGGCAGTACCCGCACCAGTTCTCCGGCGGCATGCGCCAGCGCATCATGATCGCGATGGCGCTCGCCCTGGAGCCCGAGCTGATCATCGCGGACGAGCCCACCACTGCCCTGGACGTCACCGTGCAGGCGCAGGTCATGGAGCTCCTGGCCGAGCTGCAGCGCGAGTACGGCATGGGCCTGATCCTGATCACCCACGACCTCGGCGTGGTCGCCGACGTCGCCGACCACATCGCGGTGATGTACGCGGGCCGGATCGTGGAGACCGCGCCGGTCCACGAGATCTACCGGCGGCCCGCGCACCCGTACACCAAGGGCCTGCTGGAGTCGATCCCGCGCCTGGATCAGAAGGGCCAGGAGCTCTACGCGATCAAGGGCCTGCCCCCGAACCTGCTGCGCATCCCCACCGGCTGCGCCTTCCATCCGCGCTGCCCCCTGGCCCAGGAGGTGTGTGCCACCGACGAGCCGGAGCTGTACCGGATCAGCGCGCGGCGGGGCAGCGCCTGCCACTTCTGGAGGGAGTGCCTCGGTGAGCACCAGCGGTGAGCCCGTGCTCCAGGTGCGCGGGCTGTACAAGCACTTCCCACTCACCCAGGGGATCCTCCTCAAACGGCAGATCGGCGCGGTGAAGGCGGTCGACGGCGTCGACCTCGACCTGTACCGGGGCGAGACCCTGGGCGTCGTCGGCGAGTCCGGGTGCGGCAAGTCCACCGTGGCCCGGCTGCTGGTCCACCTGGAACGGGCCACCCGAGGGCAGATCCTCTACAAGGGGCAGGACATCACCAAGCTGTCGGGCAGGGCCCTGAAGGCCGTGCGCCGGAACATCCAGATGGTGTTCCAGGACCCGTACACCTCGCTCAATCCGCGGATGACCGTCGGCGACATCATCGGCGAGCCGTACGAGATCCACCCCGAGGTGGCCCCGAAGGGCGACCGGCGCCGCCGGGTGCAGGAGCTGCTGGACGTCGTCGGCCTGAACCCGGAGTACATCAACCGCTATCCGCACCAGTTCTCCGGCGGCCAGCGGCAGCGCATCGGCATCGCCCGCGGCCTGGCGCTGCGGCCCGAGGTGATCGTCGCCGACGAGCCCGTCTCGGCGCTGGACGTCTCGGTTCAGGCGCAGGTCATCAACCTGATGGAGAGGCTGCAGGACGAGTTCGACCTCTCCTACGTCTTCATCGCGCACGACCTGTCGATCGTCCGCCACATCTCGGACCGGGTGGCGGTGATGTACCTCGGGCGGATCGTGGAGACCGGCGACGGCACCCAGATCTACGAACACCCCACCCACCCGTACACCCAGGCGCTGCTGTCGGCGGTGCCGGTGCCCGACCCCGGGGCGCGCGAGCACCGCGAGCGCATCATCCTCAGCGGTGACGTCCCGTCGCCGGCCAACCCGCCGTCCGGCTGCCGCTTCCGCACCCGGTGCTGGAAGGCGCAGGAGCGCTGCACGCTGGAGGTGCCGGAACTGGCGGTGCCCGCGGTGTTCCGCGGTGTGGACTCCCCGGCGGCGCACGACAGCGCGTGCCACTTCGCCGAGGAGAAGACGGTGGTGCCGCCCGAGCCGCCGGCGGGTGAGTCACGGAAAGGCACGGCCGGCGAGTGAGCCGAAGGGGCGCGGCCGGTGCCGAAAGGGAGAGCACGCGGAGGTCCCGAGGAACGAGGGACCGAGCATGGTCGACTTCCCCCAGCCCGGCGGCTGGGGGTGCCCCCAACGTCGGCTGGGGCGCACCGGAGGCGAACCGAGCCACGGAAAGGCACGACCCGCGCCCGGTGGTGCAGGGGTGTGGGCGCGGGCCGGGCTCCGAACGGAGACGTCAGTCGGCCCGGGTCAAGGGGTCCTGTCGGCGGGCGTCTCCTCGAGCGCGGCGAGCGCGGGGTCGAGGACGACGTCCTCGCCGCGTGCCGCGGTCGTCGGTTCCTCGGGGAAGTGGCACGCGCTCAGGTGCCCCTCCCGGTTCCCCTCCAGGCGTACCAGGGGCGGTTCCTCGGTCGCGCACCTGTCCTGTGCCTTCCAGCATCGCGTGCGGAAGCGGCAGCCGGACGGCGGGGAGACGGGCGAGGGCACGTCGCCGGCGAGCCGGATCCGCTCGTTCGCCTCCCGCTCGTCCGGGTCCGGCTCGGGGGAGGCGGACAGCAGGGCGTGGGTGTACGGGTGGCGGGGCCGTTCGTAGATGTCCCGGCGGTCGCCGACCTCCACGATCCGCCCGAGGTACATCACGGCCACGCGCTGCGAGAAGTGCCGCACCACCGCGAGGTCGTGGGCGATGAAGAGGAAGGCGATCCCCAGTTCCCGCTGCAGGCGCTGCAGCAGGTTGACCACCTGGGCCTGGATCGACACGTCCAGCGCCGACACCGGCTCGTCCGCCACGATGAGCTTGGGCCCCAGCGCCAGTGCCCGGGCCACCCCGATGCGCTGCCGCTGGCCCCCGGAGAACTCGTGCGGGAAGCGGTTGTAGTGCTCGGGGTTGAGGCCCACGGTCTCCAGCAGCTCGCGGACCCGCTTCTCGCGGCCGCCCGGCGGGTTGATCCCGTTGATCTCCAGCGGCGCCGACACGATGTGCCCGACGGTCTGCCGCGGGTTGAGCGAGGCGTACGGATCCTGGAAGATCATCTGGATCTCGGAGCGGATCGGGGCCAGCTCCTTGCGCGAGGCGTGCGTGATGTCCCGGCCCCGGTAGTCGATCCGTCCCGCGGTGGGCTCCAGCAGCCGGGTCACCAGCCGCCCGGTGGTGGACTTGCCGCAGCCCGACTCGCCGACCAGGCCCAGGCTCTCGCCCTCGGCGACGGCGAGGTCGATCCCGTCCACGGCCCGCACGTCCGCCACGTGGCGCTTGACCAGGAAGCCGCTCCGCACGGGGAAGTACTTGCGCAGGCCGGTCACTTCGAGCAGCGGGGTCATGGTCTCCCTCGGCGCGTCGTTCTGCTGGGGAACGCTCACCGCACACCTCCGCCCAGCCGCGGCCGGATCTGCCCGGCGAAGATCTCCCGCTTCCGGTCCTGGCCCAGGTGGCAGGCGGAGCCGCGCCGCTCGCCCTCGGGGATGCCGGGCCGCTCGGCGGCGCAGCGCCCGCCGCCGACCTCCTCGGTGAAGGTGCACCGCGGATGGAAGGGACACCCCGAGGGGGGGTTGAGCAGGCTG